>NZ_JBSGZO010000400.1:0-8075 GCF_053611045.1 Streptomyces sp. NPDC054841
GCAGTCGCGCGAGCAGCCCCTTCGTCGCCCGCCTGGCCGGAGCCCGGTCACGGGCTCCACCGTCCCGGCGAGGTGACGCCGCACGAGTCCAATCGCCGCCCGTGCGGGGTACGGGGATCCCCGACGCCCCGCCCGGGCCGGTGAAGACGCCGAGTGGCGTGTCGTGCGGCGAAGCGGGACGCGGCAGCTGCGGCCGGTCGCCGTCCGGGCGGGGGGCAGGGCCCCAGGCACGGGCCTCGTCCAGCGAGAGCGCCAGGCTCATCCGGTGCCACAGGATCTCGTCCGGATCGTCCGCGAGCAGCAGCCGGTCCGTGGTATCCCGGACCGCGAGCGACTCCGTTCGTCCGTACGGCGGTTCGGGACGGAGCCGCTCCAGATGCGCGCGCTCGTACGGGTCGTCCACGACCTCCGCCACCTGGACCTGATCGAGGAGCGACGCGATCGCCGCCGTACGTTCCCAGGGGCCGTCGGCCTGGCGCAGCAGGATGCCGAGGCGCCTCCCCCGCCAGTTACGGGCGCGCCAGTCCTCGCCGTCGTCAAGTCTGGCGCGCAGCCCAGCGGGCAGTCTGCCGTCGAGCAGATCCGGGTTGTGTGCGGCGAAGTCCTGAAGCTCCGGGGACAGATAGAGCCAGACCACCGCCCGGTATCGGTTCAGATAGAACCTGACAGGTGTGAAGTGACCCGTGCGGGCCAGCCTCGTGAAGCGAGCGGGCGTGGTGGAGAGCAGCCGTGCCGCCTCCGCTGTGCCGACGGTCCGGACGCGCTCGCGCAGCGCGTCCGGGAATCCATCGGCCGCGCGCAGCCGGTCGATCTCCTCCTGGGACACCCTGCCCCGGCCCGTGCTCTTCCCCGGTACCGTGCGGATGTAGCCGAGCTGCAGCGCGAGGTCGAACTCGCCGCGCTTCAGCTCGAGTGCCGTCGCGGCCCGTCCGAAGGCCATGGTTCCGGGCATGCCGGTGGTCGTCTCGTCGGTCATGTCGGTCTCCCCCGTGTATGACGAACAGTCCCGTGACTCTCAATCACTCTCAGTGACGACTGTAGTCCCGCGTCACGCCTTCGCGCGCGGCCTGTGGATAACCCCGGCCACGCGCTGCGTCCACGCAGGTCGGCCGGCTCAGAACTGGCCCGCAGCCTCAGAACAGGTCCGCAGCCTCAGAACAGTTCAGCCGGCTCAGAAGTCGGACACCGCGACACGGCCCGGCTGTCGTGCAGCCACGGCGAGATGTTCGCCCACCCGGTTCACCAGCAGTGTCATCTCGTAGGCGACCTGGCCGACATCGGCCTCCGCCGCGCTGAGGACGCACAGGCAGCTGCCTTCGCCCGCGGCGGTGACGAAGAGCATCGCGTCGTCGAATTCGACCATCGTCTGACGGGCCTTGCCCGCCCGGAAATGCCGGCCCGAGCCCCTGGCGAGGCTGTGCAGGCCGGAAGAGACTGCGGCGAGATGCTCCGCGTCCTCCCGGGCGAGGCCTGTGCTGGCCCCGGTGACCAGGCCGTCGTTGGAGAGCACGAGTGCGTGCCGTATGTACTCGACCCGCTTGGTCAGGTCGTCCAGGAGCCAGTCGAGCCCTTTGTCCAGTGCCATTATCCGGTCCTCCCCGTTCATATGTTCCCCGTTGCCCCGTGTTGCGCGTAAGCCTTCCGCACTGTCCCCGTCCGGGCAAGGCGTCATACCGGGGCGCATGGCAGCGGAGGGTCGGCTTTCCCCCGCGACCGGCGGCATCGAGGATGACCCCCATGCCGAAGATGTCAGAGGAGCAATGGCGGACGTTCGTCTCCGAGGGGACGCGCACCGGGAAACTGTCGACCGTACGGGCGGACGGGAGTCCGCATGTCACACCGGTCTGGTTCGTGCTCGACGGCGACGACGTCGTCTTCAACACGGCGAAGCGCGGTGTGAAGGGGCGGAATCTGGCGCGGGACGGGCGGGTGGCGCTGTGTGTGGACGATGACCGGCCACCGTTCTCGTTCGTGATGATCCAGGGCCGTGCGGAACTCAGCGAGGATCCCGGGGAGTTGCGCACGTGGGCGACCCGGATCGCCGCGCGGTACATGGGCGACGAGCGCGCGGAGGAGTTCGGCGCGCGCAACGGGGTGCCGGGCGAACTGCTGGTGCGGGTCCGTGTCGAGAAGGTGCTGGCCGAGGCGGGGGTCGCTAGCTGACCGAGTCGAGCAGCCGGGCGGTGTGCATCCGCCCGGCGTACTCGACGAGCCGGATCAGCACTTCCTTCCCGGAGTCCCGATCGCGTGCGTCGCACAGCACGACGGGGGTTCCCCGGTCGAGGTCGAGGGCGCGGGAGACCTCGTGCGCACCGTAGGTACGGGCGCCCACGAAGCAGTTGACGGCGACGACGAAGGGGATACGGCGGTGCTCGAAGTAGTCGACGGCGGGAAAGCTGTCCTCGAGGCGCCGGGTGTCGGCGAGGACGACCGCTCCGAGCGCGCCCTGGGACAGTTCGTCCCACAGGAACCAGAAGCGGTCCTGGCCGGGAGTACCGAAGAGGTAAAGGGACAGTCCTGAGCGGATGGTGATGCGGCCGAAGTCCATCGCGACGGTGGTCGTGGTCTTCCGGTCGACTCCCCCGGTGTCGTCGACCGTCTGTCCTGCCTCGCTGAGCTGTTCCTCGGTACGCAGCGGACGGATTTCGCTGACCGCTCCGACGAGGGTCGTCTTGCCGACTCCGAAACCGCCGGCGACCAGTATTTTCAGCGCGAGAGCTGAGGTTTCTCCGCCGGTGCTGCCAGAGAGCTCGGGAGCCATCGATCACTTCTCTCATCGGGTGTGCGCCGCGAGGTCGAACCCCCAGGTCAGAGCCGTCAGGGCCGCCTCAGCGGGGGCCGGCTCGGCGAGAGGCCGACACCAGTACATCTGTTCTGTGTGGCGTGAGAAGTATGGCAAGCAGGGCTCCGAGCGGGGCGTCGAGATCGCTTTTTGCGTGATGTGACTGTTCCGGACGCAAAAGATGTCCGGAACAATTCGCAATTCGCTTGGGCGCGACAGATGCTGTGGGCTCGGCTCGACCTGGCGCCCGCTCGATGCAATGCGCCGGGCCGGCCCAGACTGCGGGTGCCCTCTCTTGCTCCTCCCGCGCGCGATTCGTCGCGAACCGGCCTACGACGCCCAGTGCGCGGGGCGGGCGAGCGCGCCCGGCAGCTTCGTCCTCGCGTCGCCCTTCGCCTGGTGGAGCTGCGGCTGGGTGAGGAAGATGCTGCCGGTGAGGTCGGCCCCGCTGAGGTCCGCGTCCCGGAAGTCGGCGCCGAGGAGATCGGCCAGGCGCAGGTCGGCGCCGGTCAGGTCAGCGGCGATGAGGCAGGCGCCGCGCAGGTTGGCTCCGTGCAGATCGGCTCCCGCGAGCCTGGCGCCGAGGAGGTCGGCCCCCCGACGGTTCTTCTTGCGGCCGGGCTTCGCCTCGGCGCGTACCAGCTCGCTCGTGCGGAGCAGCAGGTCACCGACCCGCCCGCGCAGTGCCGGAACATCGATGTCCAGGAGGGTGACGGCGTCCCGCTCCGTGAGAGCTTCGGTCTCGGCGAGAAGACCGCGGACGGCGGCGTGCAGCGGTCGGGCCGCGGGCAGGGTCAGCGCCTCCGTCAGGTACCAGAGAAGTTCATGGAGTTGCCGCATCACCGGGAACACGTCGAACATCTGCCGGGCGGTTTCCGGGGCCTGCCGCCAGCTCTTCTTGCTGAAGGTGACCTGCGAGACCTTCTGGCCGGCGCCGAAGCAGTCGTAGACGGTGCAGCCGGAGAAGCCCCGCTGCCTGAGCTGTGTGTGGATGCCGCAGCCGAAGTCGGAACGGAGGTTGGTACAGGGCTGCCCGGCGGGTTTGCCGACGGCGAAGTCGGCCGAGGCCGAGAAGGGCAGCGCGACGCAGCACAGCCCGAAACAGCTCGCGCAGTCGGCCCGCAGACGGGACCGGTCCTGGGCGGATGCTGCGTCGTCACGTGTGTCGGGCACTGTGCGGTTCCTCTTCCCTGGTGAGCGTGGGTTTCCCGGTCAAGTGTCCTCCATGTGGGGGATCGCTCGTGCGGCGCGTGCGGCGCCTGCCGTCGCGTTTGCGGTGGCGGCGGCGGGACAGGTGCGATTGGTGCTTCGGACCGTGGGCGCACGCCTGCGGAGCGACAGTCGGCGTCGCCGCCCGCTCCTCGATTCATCCCGCCCGCTTGCCGAGCATGTCCACGGCGCCGATCACCCGGTCCCAGAACTTCTCCTGGTCCAGGGTCACCGCGACCCGCGCGTTGACGGGCCGGTCCAGGTACTGGTGCAGGTCCACCACCGTCGCCCCGCGCGTGTGCTCTCCGCGCAGTTCGACGGCCACGCCGGCGTCGACGCAGTGCACGATCGCCGGGTCGATGACGCGGGCGACCGCGACGGGGTCGTGCAGCGGCGGGGCTTCGAAGCCCCACAGCCGCCGGTAGGTGGAGGCGAAGAAGGTCATCAGCTCGGCGCAGATGCGGCCGAGCGGGGTGCCGAGTCCTTCGAGGCGGGCGAGGACGTCGGGGGTGGCGAGCGCCTGGTGGGTGACGTTGAGCCCGCACATGGTCACGGGCAGGCCGCTGCGGAGGACGATGTCGGCGGCCTCAGGGTCGACGTAGATGTTGAACTCGGCGGCCGGGGTACGGTTTCCGCGCTCCGTGGAGCCGCCCATGAGCACGATCTCGCGGATGTGCGCGGTCACGTCGGGGTACCGGGTCAGCAGCAGTGCGATGTTCGTCAGCGGGGCTGTCGGAACGAGGGTGACCGGCTCCGGATGCCCCGTCAGGATCCGGTACATGAGGTCCACGGCGTGCTCGGGGACGACGTCCACGGTCGGTGCGCCGAAGCTGGGTCCGTCCATGCCCGACTCGCCATGGACGTCGTCCGCCACGTACAGCGGCTGGACGAGTGGCCGCGCGCAGCCGGCCGCGATGGGGACATCGGTGATTCCGGCGGCGGTGCAGATCCCGCGGGCGTTCAGGGTGGTCTTCTCGACCACCTGGTTGCCCGCGACCGTGGTGATCGCGAGCAGGTCGATCGCGGGATCGCCGGCCGCGAGCATGATCGCGACGGCGTCGTCGTGCCCGGGGTCGCAGTCGATGATGATCGGGACAGGCACGGTGCTCCTCGGTGTCGGGACCGGGACAGGAACATCACCAGTGTGCCCCCGCGAGGACTCCTTGCCCGCTGCGTCACGCGCTGTTGGCCGCTCTTCGGAGGACATTGACCGCTTCAGAGCGCCCTGAGTCCCTCGATCACCTCCCGAAGAATCCTTTCATCGGGCAGCTGCGCGGGCGGTACGGGCCGGCTGACCGTGACATGGCCGGCTTCGAGGAGGTCGCCGAGGAGGACGCGGACGACGCCGACGGGCAGATCGCAGTGAGCCGCCAGTTCCGCAACCGACTGGGTCTCGGTGCGGCAGAGTTCGAGCAGTGCCCGGTGCTCGGGCCCGAGGAGGGACTCCGCGGCCCGGTCCACCGCGTCGGCGGCGGCGTCGACGAGCGCGATGAGGTCGAAGCGTACGGCGCCGGGGCCCGGTCGGGTGCGGCCCCCGGTCATGGCGTACGGACGGACGAGCGGTCCCGCTTCGGCGTCGTACCAACGGCTGCCCTGGTGTTCCTGGTCGCCGTCGCCGGCATCGTTCATGGCGGTGGGGCCTCCCTCCGGTCAGCCGGCGGCGGGCGGGGTGGCGGACATGCGTGGCGGGGTGTGCAGGTGCTCGCCCACGCGCTTGACGAGCCGGGCCATCTCGTAGGCGATGAGGCCGATGTCGGCGGTCACCGAGCTGAGTACGGCAAGGCAGGAACCGTCGCCCGCGGCGGCCACGAAGAGGAACCCCTCGTCCATCTCGACCATCGTCTGGCGGACTCCCCCGGTGCGGAAGTGACGGCCCGCGCCCTTGGCGAGGCTGTGGAATCCGGAGGCGACGGCGGCGAGGTGTTCGGCGTCCTCGCGGGTCAGGCCGTTCGAGGCGCCGACAGCGAGGCCGTCGTTGGAGAGGACGACCGTGTGCCGGACCTCGGGCACGCGCAGCACCAGGTCGTCGAGCAGCCAGTCGAGCTCTCCGGAGCGGTGGCGCGGGGCGATCCTCTCGTCATCGATCATGCGTCGTCTCCTTCGTCGCTGTGGATGGTCCGGCCGGGGGCGGCGCCGCCGCGGGTCCAGCCGGCGCGGTAGGCGGCCATCCGGTCCCTGGCCTGTTCCGGGGTGCGTTGCGGGGTGCGTTGCGGGGTGTCGTACGCGGTGTTGTCGCCCGCGTCCGCGGGTGCGGGACGGGGGGCTTCGCGCAGTTGGGGGACGAGGCTGGCCTGTCTGACCCGGCGTGGGAGGCCGCCCCCGTCGTCCCGGGTGGGGGGCTCGGTGTGGATCCGGGACCGCGGTTCCGGCTGCTCGTGGGGACCGGTTTCGGTGTGGGTGGACTGCGGGCGGCCGCGCAACCGCAGGGCGATGACTCCGGGAGGCGGTGGTGGACCGTCGCCCTGGATGTCAAGGTCGCGGCGGGCGGTTGGCTCCGGCGGGAGCGGTGCCGCCTCCGCGGCGGACCGCGCCGTGGACGGAGCAGCCGACGCGGCGGATCCCGCCGGCAGCGCGGTCTGCAGCAGCGGCGTCGGGATCAGTACGACCGCGGTGGTCCCCCCGTACGGCGAGGTCCGCAGACGCACCTTGATGTCGTGACGGGCGGAGAGCCTGCTGACCACGAACAGTCCGAGCCGGTCGCTGTCGAAGAGGTCGAGCGCCTCCGACTGTTCGATGCGCCGGTTGGCCTCGGCGAGGGCTTCCTTGCCCATGCCGAGGCCGCGGTCCTCGATCTCGAGGGCGTAGCCGTTGCCCACGGGTTCGCCGCTGACCCGGACCTTGGTGTGGGGCGGGGAGAACTGGGCGGCGTTCTCGACGAGTTCGGCGAGGAGATGGGTGAGGTCCGCGACGGCGGCGCCGACGACGGCGCTCTCGGGCAGCTGTCGCACCTCCACGCGCGCGTAGTCCTCCACTTCGGAGACGGCGGCACGTACGACGTTGGTGAGGGGTACGGGCATGCGCCAGGCTCGGCCGGGGGCTGCGCCGGAGAGGATGATCAGGCTTTCGGCGTGGCGGCGCATGCGGGTGGTCAGATGGTCGAGCCGGAACAGGTCGCCGAGCTCGTTCGGGTCTTCGGCGCGCCGCTCCATGCTGTCGAGCAGATTGAGCTGCCGGTGGACGAGGACCTGACTGCGGCGGGCGAGGTTGACGAAGACTCCGGAGATTCCGCGGCTGAGTTCCGCGCGTTCGACGGCGGCGCCGAGCGCGGCCCGGTGCACGGTCGAGAGGGCTTCGCCGACCTCGGCGATCTCGTCCTGTGGGGCCTGCCCCGGCGGGGCCTCGGCCTGTACGTCGAGTTCTTCGCCGGAGCGGAGCCGGCGCATGGCGTGGGGCAGTTTATGCCGGGCGATCGCGAGGGCGGTGTTGCGGAGGCTGACGAGTTCGACGACGAGGGCGCGGCCGATGCGTACGGAGATGACGAGCGAGGCGGCGACGGCGGCGAGTCCGAGGAGTACGGCGGCCCCGGCGGCGGTGAACAGGCCTTGGCCGAAGGGGTCGGCGCGGTCGTCGGCGCTCCGCCGGGCGCCGGTCTCGATGTCCCGCATGGCCGTGCGCACGGTGCTGTGGGCCGCGTCCCAGGTGGTGGCCGGTACGGCCTCGGCGGCCCGGCGTCCCGCCGGCGCGGCGAGGGTCTTGTCCTCGGCGGATCGCAGTGCCCGGTAGGCGCTCTGTCCGGTGAGTTCGCGCCAGGCGGCGCGCTCGGGGGCGCGTAGATCGTCGACGGCGGACTCGGTGAGGGCGAGTCGGGTCTCGACGGCGCCGTTGAACAGCCTCATCCTCTGCGCGCTGAAGGTCCGGGCGGTCCGGGCGGAGGTGAGCAGGGCGTCCTCGCGGGCGAGCATTTCGGCGGCGCGGCCGAATTCGAGCAGCACGCGGGCGTCGGAGGCGGGTCCGGCGTCCTGGATTCCGGTGAGGGCGCCCGCGACGCCGAACGCCGAGGTGATGGTGGCCGTGTACTTCTCGTACGTACGGTCCCAGTCGACGCTTCGGTCGAGGACGGAGGTGCGGTCGAGGACGGAGGTGC
>NZ_JBSGZO010000401.1:0-8054 GCF_053611045.1 Streptomyces sp. NPDC054841
GGAAACCGAGCCGGTGGTTCGATCGGCGGGCCGAACTCCCCCATCGCCTGGCTGGTGAACGGCACGGGCCCCGACCCCACCGGGTCCCGCCGCGCGGGCTCCAGATCGAGCAGTCGCACCGCCGACCGGCTGACCTGCTCGACGAGTGGTCCCGGCAGCCAGCCGGCTCCCACCAGCGCGCCCGCGCCGCCCGGCGCGAGCCGGCGGGCGAGGTCCGCGGGAGCCGGCCGTTCGGCCGGGTTCTTGGCCAGGCACGCGGCGACGATGTCGCGCAGCTCCCCGGCCAGTCCGCCCAGTTCGGGCTCCTCGTGGACCACCTTGTAGAGCAGGGCGGCGGACGAGTCGCCCGGGAAGGGCGCGGCGCCCGTCGCGGCGTACGCGAGGACCGCGCCGAGCGAGAAGACATCCGCGGCGCCGGTGACGCCCTGTCCGAGGATCTGTTCGGGTGCCATGTAGCCGGGTGAGCCGACCGACACACCGGTCGTGGTGAGCGAGGCGGTGCCGTCGGTGGCGCGGGCGATGCCGAAGTCGATGAGGCGGGGGCCGTCGAGCGCGAGCAGTACGTTCGAGGGCTTGACGTCCCGGTGGACCAGGTCCAGCGCGTGCACGGCCGCCAGTGCCTCGGCGAGCCCCGCGCCCAGCGTCCGCACGGTGTGGTCCGGCAGCGGCCCGTACTCGGCGACGGCCTGCGCCAGCGGGGGTCCGGCCACATAGCCGGTGGCCACCCACGGAACGGGCGCCTCCGGGTCCGCGTCCAGCACCGGCGCGGTCCAGGCCCCGCCCACCCGCCGGGCCGCCTCCACCTCGCGACGGAAACGGGCCCGGAACTGCTCGTCGAGCGCGAAATGGGGATGGACCACCTTGACCGCGACGGTCCTGCCGCCTTCGGAACGCGCGAGATAGACCCGGCCCATGCCGCCCGCCCCGAGCCGGCCGAGCAGCCGGTACGGACCGATGCTCTGCGGCTCGCCCGCCTCCAGCGGCTGCATGAGCTCCCCCGATTCCGCCCGACTGCGCGATGTCCGTCCGGGACAGCGTAGAACGCGGCGTGGGCCGGATCACGGCGAATAGGTCCCTCTCCGGGCCAACCGATCTGCCCCGGCCCTCATCTCCCTTGACGTAAACCGCGCACCACATCCGGAACCGCAACGAAGCACCGCATAAAACCACGGAGTCCGTCATGAAACGCCTGCCCAAAGCCCTCATAGCCGCCGTCGCCCTCGGCTCTGTCGCGCTCGTCGCGGGCTGTTCGGACCAAGGAGACCCGCTCTCCTTCGACGGCCCGTCCGCACAGGCCCCCGGGTCCTCCGCGGCGAGCTCCGGATCCGGCACCGGATCCGGCACCGGATCCGGCACCGGATCCGGCAAGGGCGGCGGCGCGGCCGCCGAGGCCGCCGCCAAGACCCTGATGCCGACGGGGCCCAAGGCGGAGTTCACCACCGAGAACACCATCGACGACGGCACCAAGATCGGCGTCACCACGCTGCGCGGCGCGAAGTCCGGCTTCACGGGCAAGGTCTGGGTCTGGGCCCCGAAGCAGTACTTCGACCCGAAGTACGCGAACAGCGGTTTCCCCGTGCTCATCGCGCTCCCCGGCGGCAACGGCTACCCGAACAATTACTGGATGGGCACCGATCTGAAGCTGCAGACCAGCATCAGCGAGTGGTCGCAGGAGGGGAAGAGCCTTCCGTTCATCGTCGTGATGCCCGTACTCAACCCGGACGACAAGTATTACTACGACGGCAGCGATATCCCGGGGCAGCCGAAAATGGGCACGTGGATGACCGAAGACGTCCCCGATTTCGTGAAGGCGAATTTCCGTACGTTCAAATCCCGGGACGGCTGGGCCTTCATGGGGTCGTCGTCGGGCGGCTTCGTCGGGCTGAAGTCGGTCCTGAAGCACCCCGACAAGTTCAAGGCGGTCATCGCCTCCGGGCCCGACACCGTGCCGGACTCCCCGCTGTGGGCGGGACACACCGCCGAGAAGCAGGCGAACAACCCGGAGAAGCTGGCCAAGGCACTCGGCAGCAAGCCGGCCGGCAAGGACCGCGATGTCTATCTGGCGTTCCAGGTCGGCACCAAGGAGTCCGCGGTGCGGAAGGTGAAGTCCTTCGTCCGTAACTACACGAAGGGCCCGGTCAAGACCCGGCTGCAGGTCATCCAGGACGGCGAGCACAACGCCAAGACCTATGTGAAGGGCATGGGGGACGGGTCGATCCACTGGATCAGCGAGCACATGCAGGCACCCATCCCCACGTCCTGACGTCCTGACGTCCCTGACGTCCCGACTTCCCCACGACGCGCCTCCGGCCCTGAGGGGCGGCGTCCGCGCTTCAGGGGCCGAGCAGCTCGACCCGTACGTCCGCCGGGAACCCGGTCGTCGGACCGGTCCGGCGGGCGAACTCCCGCACACCGGCGAGCTGCTCGGGCCCGAAGCGGAAGTCGAGCGTCGTGAAGTACCGCTTCAGCAGCTCCGCGTCGAACGCCTCCCAGCGGGCCGCCTGCTCGGCGACCTTCGTGACCTCCTCCAGGGAAAGATCACGGGAGGCCAGGAAGGCCTCGTGGACCTTCCGTACGACGCGGGGCTCACGCGCGAGGTAGTCCTTGCGCGCCGCCCACACCGCGAACACGAACGGCAGCCCGGTCCAGTCCTTCCACATCTGCCCCAGGTCATGGACGTGCAGGCCCAGCCGCGGCGCGTCGTGCAGCGAGGCCCGCAGGGCGGCGTCGCCGATCAGCACGGCCGCCTCCGCCTCCTGCATCATCAGGCCGAGGTCGGGCGGGCACGTGTAGTAGTCCGGCGCAACGCCGTACCTCTCGGCGAGCAGCAGCTGGGCGAGGCGCACCGAGGTACGCGAGGTGGAGCCGAGGGCGACGCGCACGCCGTCCAGCTGCTCCAGCGGCAGCTGGGACACGATCACGCAGGACATGACAGGCCCGTCGCAGCCGACCGCGATGTCGGGGAAGGCGACGAGGTCGTCGGCGTTGCGCAGATACTCGACGAGGGTGACGGGGCCGATGTCGAGGTCGCCGCGCACCAGCCGCTCGGAGAGCTTCTCCGGGGTGTCCTTCGTGAGCTCCAGATCGAGGAGCGTCCCGGTGCGGGCCAGGCCCCAGTAGAGGGGCAGGCAGTTCAGGAACTGAATGTGACCGACGCGCGGCCGGCTGCGACGGTCGCCGTCGTCGGCGACGCTTTCTGCAGGTTCTGCATGACTGTCCACAGCGCGAGGCTAGACCTGCGGGCCGCGGCACCAATGGCCGGGGCGGCCCTGGCCACGCCGCAAACGTCAGCATGTCAGGACGGCATCAAACTTCCGGGTGACGTGATCTTTCCCTCTACCGCAGCGAACACCCTGCGTGCTACGCTCAGCGCAAGTTGCAGTTTGGTTTCCCTTGCAGTACAGAGCCTGCGGAGCATGTGACCCGCAGGCTTTTGTAGTTTTCAGACTTGTTTGCAGGTTCTGGAGCAGGGCAACCCTTTGGCCCAAGGAGGGCTTATGGCTACCGGAACCGTCAAGTGGTTCAACGCTGAAAAGGGCTTCGGCTTCATCGCCCAGGACGGCGGCGGCCCGGATGTCTTCGTCCACTACTCCGCGATCAACGCGTCTGGCTTCCGCTCCCTCGAGGAGAACCAGGTCGTGAACTTCGACGTCACTCAGGGTCCGAAGGGCCCGCAGGCGGAGAACGTCACCCCGGCCTAGTTGCCCGGGTCGGCGATCGCGTACGACTTAGCAGTACCCAAGGAGCCCTGCTCCCGTACCTCGTGTACGGAAGCGGGGCTCCTGCCTTTGCACGGGGACGGCTGTCCGGTCCCCATGGCCGAACGGGTTGTCCACAGCCGGGACGCCGGCTGAACGGTTGTCCACAACCCGCACCAAGAGATCCCCCGCGTCCGTACGCTGGAACACATGACCGAGCGCAAACCGCCGGGTGTCAGCTTCGAGTCGTGGGTCGACAAGCAGATCCGCGAGGCGACGGAGCGCGGTGACTTCAAGGATCTGCCCGGCTTCGGCAAGCCCCTGCCGGAGAGCGACGACACGTACGACGAGCTGTGGTGGATCAAGGGCAAGATGCACCGCGAGGGCATATCGGTCCTGCCGCCGACGCTACAGCTGCGCAAGGAGGCCGAGGACGCGCTGGAGAAGGCCGGCCGGGCGCCGTCGGAGTCCGCGGTGCGGCGGATCGTCGCCGAGATCAACGAGAAGATCGCCGCGGCGGTCCGCCGCCCGCCGCCCGGCCCGCCGCTGGGGCTGACGCCGTACGACGTCGAAGAGGTCGTCCGGGACTGGCGGCGCAGACAGGGCTGACGCGGTGGCACAGGCCATCTCGACGGCGCGGCCCGCCCTCGATCACATGCTCCCCATGTCCTCGGCCCTCGGCTTCCCGCTCGCCCTTCTCTCATCGGACGGACGGCGACCACCGCTCCCCCTTCATGAGGCTGCCCAGTCCCTCCCACGCGAAGTTCATCAGCGTCGCCGCCGCCTCCTTCGCCGAGACGCCCGGCGTCTCGTTGGCCCAGCCGGCCAGCGACTCCGCCGCGCCCACGAGCGCCTGAGCGAGCCCCACCACGTCCCGGTCGGCGAGCTCACCGTCGCCGTGGGTCTCCCGCGCCGCCGCCCCGATGAGCCCGGTCACGAACGCCACGATCTCGTCGCGCATCACCGTCACTTCCGCGGCGAACGGCTCACCGTGCGTCCGCGCCTGCCGGTGCAGCACCGCCCACGCGTCCGGGTGATCCGCGGTGTGCCGGAAGAACGCCGCGAGCCCCTCCCACAGCTGCCGGTCCGCCGGAAGCCCCGGCTCCACCGCCGCCCGCACCGCCGCGACGAGAGCGTCGGCCTCGCGCCGGATGCACGCCGTGAAGAGGTCCTCCTTGGAGTTCAGGTAGAGATAGACCAGCGGCTTGGACACGCCCGCGAGCTCGGCGATCTCATCCATGGACGCCGCCCGGTAGCCGCGCTGCCCGAACGTCCGCACCGCGGCGTCCAGCATCTGCTGCTCGCGCATGGCACGCGGCATCCGCTTGCCCTTACCGGCATCACCCACGTCAGACGCCCTCCCGGCTTACCGATCTACTGTTCGGCAAGAGTAAGGCCCGCACCGGAGGCGGAACGCCGAAGGCCGCTCTCCCGGACGGGAGAACGGCCTTCGGTGACTTCTCAGGCGTTGGGGCGCTTGCCGTGGTTGGCCTTCTTCCCCTTGCGGGCCCGCCGCTTGTTGCCTCGCTTCGACATGGTATGGATCTCCTTATTTCAGGACTTTCTCCATGCCTTCGTCAGTCTAGGTTCGCCACCTGGGCTCCGCACCCACGGGCCCACTGAGGAACGCCCGCCGTTCCGACGCGAAACGCGCCCGCCGTTCCACGCGAACGGGCCCCCACCCGAGGGTGAGGGCCCGTCGACGGAGAACCGCCTCACACGGTGACCGGCACGGCCACCTTCTGCTCGGCGGCGCGTACCTCGGCGTCGCGCACCTCGATGTCGTCCACCGGCGAGGCCGACGCCGCGTTGTACGCGTCGTGGTCCAGGATCTTCTCGCGGGCCGCGACCAGCAACGGGCATACAACTTGACCGGCAACGTTCGTGGCCGTGCGAATCATGTCCAGGATCGGGTCGATCGCCATGAGCAGACCCACGCCCTCCAGCGGAAGGCCCAGGGTGGACAGGGTCAGCGTCAGCATGACCGTCGCGCCGGTGAGGCCCGCGGTGGCCGCGGAGCCGACGACCGAGACGAAGGCGATCAGGAGGTAGTCCTGGATGCCGAGCTCGACACCGAAGATCTGGGCGATGAAGATCGCGGCGAGCGCCGGGTAGATCGCGGCGCAGCCGTCCATCTTGGTCGTCGCGCCGAACGGCACGGCGAAGGAGGTGTACTCCTTCGGGACGCCGAGGCGCTCGGTGACCTTCTGGGTGACCGGCATCGTGCCGACCGACGAGCGGGAGACGAAGGCCAGCTGGATCGCCGGCCAGGCGCCCTTGAAGAACTGCAGCGGGTTGACCTTGGCGACGGTCGCGAGCAGCAGCGGGTAGACGCCGAACAGGACGAGCGCGCAGCCGATGTAGACGTCGGCGGTGAAGGTCGCGTACTTGCCGATCAGGTCCCAGCCGTAGTCGGCGATGGCGTAGCCGATGAGGCCGACGGTGCCGATCGGGGCGAGGCGGATGACCCACCACAGGGCCTTCTGGAGCAGCTCCAGGACGGACTCGCTGAGGGCGAGGATCGGCTTGGCGCGGTCGCCGAGCTTGAGGGCCGCGATACCGGCGACGGCGGCCATGAAGACGATCTGAAGGACGTTCAGCTCGGTGAAGGGGGTGATGACGTCCGTCGGGATGATGCCGGTGAGGAAGTCGATCCAGGAGCCGGCGTGCTCGGGCAGCTTGCCGTCCTTGGGCGTCAGACCGGTGCCTGCGCCCGGGTTGGTGAGCAGGCCGATCGTGAGGCCGATGGCGACCGCGATCAACGACGTGATCATGAACCAGAGCAGGGTGCGGGTCGCCAGCCGGGCGGCGTTGTTGACCTTCCGCAGATTGGTGATCGACACCAGGATCGCGAAGAAGACGAGCGGGGCGACGGCCAGCTTCAGCAACTGGACGAAGATGCCGCCGATCTGCTCCAGGGTCTTGTAGAGCCAGTTGATGTCCTGGCTGCGGGCGAGCCAGCCGAGCAGGGCGCCGAGCACGAGACCGGCGACGATCTGGGCCCAGAAGGGGACCTTGGGTATGTGGCTGGCGCGGGTGGGCGTCGCGGAGTTCGCGGACACGGGGACACACTCCGGGAAGGCGTATCGGGGAATACGGGGGAACAGGGGTGCGGCGTCCGTGCGCTCGGAAGCGCCGCTGCGTGATGCCGGGTCAGACCGAGCGGCAACAGACCGCGGACATACAGCGGCACAGGTCGACATGCAGGCGCGCCACGAGCGGGAGGCTCATGACTGTTCCGGGGCGCACTGCTGTCGTCATGCCGAACACGTTAACACTTGAACTTTGAGAACCTCAAAGCTGACCTTTGAGGCGAGAATGCGCCATGGCACATCCGGACACGCCGAAGCCCCAGCGCCGGAGCGGGTGCTCCTGCCTGGGGCTTCGGGGATGTGTGAGGAAGCTTACGCTCCGCCTACTGGACGTCTTCCCTGGTGCGGTTCGCCTCCAGGCGGGACTTGACCCGGTCGATCTTGGGCGCGACCTGCTCGGACATCGCGTCGCGCTGCTTGCGCAGCAGGACGAGGCTGAGCGGCGCCGAGAGCAGGACCGAGAGGACCAGCACCCACAGCAGGTTGGAGTCGCCCAGACCCCTCGGCAGTACGCGGAGATACACCAGCCCCGAGAGGACGGCGAAGCAGCCGGCGAAGATGCCGAACCGCATGAGGGTGTACCGGAGCGTGGCGCTCGTCTTGCTGTCGGACACGACGGCCCCTTCCCTTCACTTGGTTGCCCGACAAGTGAAGCACGTGCCGAATCGATCAGTTCAGGGGGAGCCGCTTGATCAGTTCAAAGGGAGCAGCATCGTGATGTCGTCGCGATAGTCCCCGTCGGTGACCCGGATCGCGTCGGGCACACGCCCGACCTCCTTGTAGCCGCACGACGCGTAGAACCGCTCCAGCCCGGTGCCACCACGACAGGTGAGCCGTATCGCCCTGACGCCGTCCAGCCCGCCGGCGGCGTCGGCGGCCGCGGCGAGCAGTTCGCGGCCGTATCCCTTGCCCTGATGCCGCGGATGCACCATCACGGTGTAGAGCCAGACCCAGTGCCGCATCAGCCGGTGCGTGTTGTACGTGAGGAACGCGGCGGCCGCGACCTCCCCGTCCGGGTCTCGCCCGACGAGCAGCCGCGCCCGCCCCTCGGCCATCGCGACGAGATGCCGCACCAGCTCGGGACGGATCTCTTCCGCGGTCACGGGCGGCACGAACCCGACGGCCCCGTCAGCGTTCGACACGTCCGTCCAGAGCCCGAGAACGCCGTCGCGCAGCGCGCGGTCGACCGGCGGATCGAGCGTGAAGACAAGAGCCATGGCCAGACAATAACCGTCCGGGTTCAACGCCCCATTCGGTCCGGGGG
>NZ_JBSGZO010000402.1:0-8043 GCF_053611045.1 Streptomyces sp. NPDC054841
CAGCCGGGTCGTATCAGCCACCGGCCCCGCCCCGGGGCGGGACGCCGGCCGGGCGTACGCCCGACTCCCGCAGTACGGCGATGATGCGGTCCGCCTTGAGCGGATCCGCCGGGAGGGCGTGGCGGGCGAACCAGCGGGCCGGTTCGGGGGACGGGGACAGGTCGGTGAAGAGCTCGCCGGCGTAGTCGTCGAGCGGCGGATCGTAGAGGTAGCCCGTGGTGATGCGGTGCCGGGCGAGCGCGGCGATCGCGGCGTCGCGGTCGGCGACCAGCAGCGGGACGCGGAACAGCGGTTGTACTCCGCCGGGATCTGGGCCTGGGCCTGGGCCGGGACCGGCGCCGGGTCCGGGTGCGCCCCACGGGCTCGCCAACAGCCGCCGGGTACCGGCGAGATGTGCGTCGAGACGCTCGTCGAGCCGGTCCAGCAGCCGGGCCGTGCGTCTGTGCCGCAGCCGTCCCGCGGTGATGCGGTAGTCGTGCATGTCGACCCGTACCCAGGAGTGGAAGGGGGCGAGCGCGGGCGCCTCCGACACCGCCTGCTTCAGCTCGCCCGCCCGCAGCGGCATCCGGATCTCCTCGCGCTCCTCCATGCCGAGCAGCCGCATCACCGCCCGCGCCGCCCGCACGAGCCGCAGTCCGCGCACGCCTGCCTCCGCGTACGGCCGTACGGCGTAGGCGAGTTCGGAGCGCAGCCGGGACGGTACGAGGAGGTCGTCGCGCGCCTCCTCCAGAGCGCCGCGCAGCGACGGGTCGGCGAGGGCCAGAAAACCCCCGGTCTTCGCCGCCGTGTGCTTGGAGAGGCTGAAGACCGACGCGTCACCGTACGAACCGACCGGGCGCCCGCCCACCCGCGACCCGATCGCGTGCGCCGCGTCCTCCAGCAGCGGGATGCCCGACGCGTCGCAGCGGGCCCGCAGTTCGGGCGCAGGGTCGGGATTCCCGTACAGGTTCGTGGTGATGACCGCGGCCAGTCCGCCCCACACCGGGTCGGGGACGGCCGCGACGTCGATGGAGCCGTCGCGCGGGTCCAGCGGCGCCTGAACGGGCCGTAGTCCGGCGGCGAGCACCACGAAGAAGATGACGTCGTCGTTGACGGGCGACATCAGCACCCGCCCACCGGGCCGGCACCAGTGGCGCAGTGCCACATACAGCCCCAGACGGCACGACGGTACGTAGAGACATTCCCTGCCGAGGCGGTCGCGCATCCGCGCTTCCCATGTCCCCAGCGGCTCCCCAACAGCCATATTGTCCCCCCTGAGCCCCGGGCTCAATGTGGCCCATACCGGACCGCACCGTCAATAAGGCGGAAAGGCCCGTCCCTTGACGGAACGGACCCTTCGGGTGGGGAGGAACACGACGGTCACTCCTCGACCGTGAGTCCCTTCCTGAGCCTGTTCAGGGTGCGGGAGAGCAGCCGCGACACATGCATCTGCGAGATGCCGAGCTCGTCGCCGATCTCCGACTGGGTCATGCCGGCGACGAAACGGAGGGAGAGGATCTGGCGGTCGCGCGGCGGCAGCGAGGCGATGAGGGGCTTCAGCGACTCGATGTACTCGATGCCTTCGAGGCCGTGGTCCTCGTACCCGATGCGGTCCGCGAGGGCGCCCTCGCTCTCGTCCTCCTCCGGCTGGGCGTCCAGCGAGCTCGCGGTGTACGCGTTGCTCGCCGCCATGCCCTCGACGACCTCGTCGTTGCTGAGGCCGAGCCGCTCGGCGAGCTCGCCGACGGTGGGTGAGCGGTCGAGCTGCTGGGCGAGTTCGTCGCCGGCCTTCGCGAGATCGAGGCGGAGCTCCTGCAACCGCCGCGGCACGCGCACGGACCAGGACGTGTCGCGGAAGAAGCGCTTGATCTCGCCGACGATGGTCGGCATCGCGAAGGTCGGGAACTCGACGCCCCTGCTGAGCTCGAAGCGGTCGATGGCCTTGATGAGGCCGATCGTGCCCACCTGGATGATGTCCTCCATCGGCTCGCTGCGGGAGCGGAACCGGGAGGCGGCGAACTTGACCAGGGCGAGGTTGAGTTCGACCAGCGTGTTGCGGACGTACGCGTACTCGTGGGTGCCTTCCTCGAGGACTTCGAGGCGGGCGAAGAGCGTCTTCGACAGGGCCCGGGCGTCCACCGGTCCGACTTCGTCGAACGGCGGGATCGCCGGGAGACCGAGCTGTCCGAGCTGCTCGGAGTGCTCTGAGTACTCGAGTTGTCCGTCGCGCCCGTGGTGCGCGTCGTGCTCGTGGGTCTCGTCGTGCTGTTCGGGGGATTCGAGGTGATCGTGCAGACGTGTCGACGGCGCGTGGGGGGTGCGCGCTTCGTCGAGCCGGGGTGACATGGTCTCCTCCATCGTTCTCGGCATATGGCTGCCGATGCCAATACCTGTTGCTGCGGTGTGCGGCGCCTCCGAAGCCGGCCGTGTTGATTGGTGTCCCTACTAGCCCTACCCGGTCTTTGCCGAACCTTGCAAGTGTCAAATGTCATACATGTCTGTTTTATGGGGGAGTTCGAGTGTCAGCCGGCGTACGAAAGGCGTAATGTTCTACGGACGTCAATCGGCATCGGCGAAGAGGACGGGCATGGACCGCGGGACGGTCGGCAGCGCGAATCGGGGCCGGCTTCGGGTCGAGGTGCGAACCGAAGGCCGGAGTGAAGTCGTGACGCCGGCGGGTGAGCTCGATCACCACACGGCCGATCTGTTGCGTGCGCCACTCGACGACGCGCTGGATCAAGGTCGTACACGCTTGGTCGTCGACTGCTCACACCTTGAGTTCTGTGATTCCACCGGCCTCAATGTGCTGCTCGGTGCCCGGCTCAAGGCCGAGGCGGTCGGGGGAGGGGTTCATTTGGCCGGGATGCTGCCCGTCGTGGCCCGGGTCTTCGAGATCACCGGCGCGGAGGCGGTCTTCACCGTTCATGACTCGCTCGGAGCGGCACTGACCGACTGACCGCTGCCGTCCGACCGACCGCGTGGGTGTTGCCGCGACACGTCCGGGCAGGAGACCCCCGCGGACTGCACGGAACCCCGCACGCTCTGTATTGACTCAATTGCGAACCGGTGAATCGGTGAGGTGAAGCGCTGATGAGCACCACCCGGCAGCATCCGCCGGGCGACCGCGGCCCCGAGCCGTCCGGTACCCGCACCGACGACGCCGACGGTGGATCCGTCGTCCCCGACGGCCGGGCGCGCACCCTCGCGCTGGAGAGCGCCAGCGGCATCGTCCCGCTCGCCCGCGACTTCACCCGGCAGGCCCTCTACGACTGGGGCTGGCTGCCCGCCGCCTCCGCCGACCGCAGGGCGGCCGCCGAGGACGTCCTGCTCGTCGTCTCCGAGCTGGTCACCAACGCCTGTCTGCATGCGGAGGGCCCGGAGCGGCTGCGGATCTCCAGCGATGCGAAGGTGCTGCGCCTGGAGGTCTCCGACCGCGGCACGGGCCAGCCGGCGCCGCGCACCCCGCACCGGGCCGGCCGGCCCGGCGGGCACGGGATGTTCATCGTGCAGCGGCTCTGCCTGGACTGGGGAGTCGTGCGGACGCCGGGGATGCCCGGCAAGACGGTGTGGGCGGAGCTGGCCGCGCCCTCCTAGGGCCTGCGCGGTGGCGGTACGACCCCGCGGTTTTGAAGCTGTTGTGGAGCACGGCGATCCGCCGTGCTCTTTGTCTTCCCTCCATCAGGGCCCAGGCGTACCTTGAGCGCCCAATCTGATGTGTCGTCAGTAACATTCGGCGACCTTCCGGCATGAGGGGAACTCGAGGTGTCGTACCAGAAGCGGACAGCTCTCACGCTGGCAGCGGCGGTGGCGGGCTCGGTGGTGCTGATGGCCGCACCCGCCGCCCATGCCGAAGTCGTGGACGTGAACTACCAGTGCCAGACGCCGATCGGGCCCAAGGGCGCCGTGTCGCCGATCGACATCAAGGCCGTCAAGAGCGGCAGCGGCTACAAGCTCACGATGTCCTTCCAGAAAGGCGTGTCGTCCAGCCCGGTCGAGCTGGGCAAGGGCGCGATGAACCCGAGCGCGCTCATCAAGCTCGGCGGCGTGGCGGAGGGCACGGTTCCGGTGTCCGGACCGCCGAACGCGGAGGCGATTCCCGCCAACACCCCCATCAAAATCAACGACTTGACGGGTACCTACACCCCGAAGAAGAGCGGCAAGGCCACCTTCACCGCCGGGGTGCTCACCATCAAGGCACTCGGTACGACCACGACCTGCACCCCCAAGAACAACCCGAAGCCGTCGCTGGAACTCGACGTCAAGGGCTCGGGCGGCGGGGGCGGTTCGCAGACGGCCTCGGGCTCGGGCGAGCTGCCCAGGACCGGCCCGCTCGACTCGGCGCTCGCGCTCGGCACGCTCGGCGGCACCGTGCTGCTCACGGGAGCGGCGGGCGTCCTGTGGCTGACCCGCCGCAGCGACGCGCGGTCCACGAGCTGACACAACCGGGGAGCGCCGTGATCACCGCTGCCGCCGCCGCACTGCTGTACGTGCTCACCACAGCCGCGCCCGCCGCGACGGCCGCCGAGCCGGGCTGGACGGCGGAGCCCGCGGCGGGCGGCAGACCGTACGTCTACGTGGAGGGCCCGCCGGGCACGGTGCTGGAGGACCGGCTGTCCGTGACCAACCGCGGTACCGAGCCGCTGACCGTACGGCTGCGCCCTGCCGGGACCGGCTGGATCGCCCTCGCCGGGGACCCGGTGACCGTCCCGCCCCGCACCCGCGCCGATGTGCCGTTCGCCGTCACCGTGCCGACGTCCGCGGTGCCCGGCGACCACCCCGCCCGCGTCGTCGCGTCGGCCGGCGGCCGCGAGGTGGTCGTACGCGTCCATGTGCGGGTCAGCGGCCCGACGCTCGCCGCGCTCACCGTGGAGGATGTCCGGGTGGACGGAGGCCGCATCCACTACGCCCTGGTCAACCGCGGCAACACGGTCCTCGCGCCGCGCCTGGCCGTCCGCGCGGAGGGCCTCACCGGCGAACTGCTGCGACGCCCTGCCCGCCCGCTGCCCGTGGAACTCCGCCCCGGACAGCGCGTCGAACTGACCGAACCCTGGGCCGATCCGCCCGCCCTCGACTCCGTCGACGTCACCCTCCGTGCAACGGCCCCGGGGGCCGCCCAGGCCGAGGCGACGGCCACCGCGGTCTACGTCCCGTGGGCCGAGGTGACGGGCGGGGCGCTCGCGCTCGGAGCGGCGGCCGGGGCAGCGCTGCTGTGGCGCACGCGCCGACGGCCGCCCACGGCCGAACCGACCGCTACCCAACGGCAATTGGCGAAGGCAGGAGCCCCAAGGTGAACGGCGGCAAGTTTCCCCTCCCCGCCCGCTGTCGAACCGTGGGCAGGGCCCCAGGCCCCCGCACGGCCTTCGGCCGTGTCCTCGAACGCCGGGCGGGCTGGATTCCGGGGCTCCGCCCCGCAAACTCAGCCCCGTCGGCGATTGGGGCACGGGGTCCGGGGCGGAACCCCGGCGGTGGCGGGGGCGGCGGAGCCCCCACACGGCGCATCCGCACATCGACACAGCGGGAAGGGGCGGGGAGGGGAGAAGCCCGCCGCAGGCGCGTCGCGGTGGCCCTCGCCGCACTCCTCGCCGCCGTGCTCGGCCTCGCGGCCATCGCCCCGCCCGCCCTCGCCGCGGACACCGAGCCCACTGTCAGCCTCTCCGCCCAGCAGGCGGGCAAAGGCGGCGACCTCACCGTCAGCGGCGCGGGATGGCGACCGGGCGCGCTGCTGATGATGCTCATCTGCGGACAGGCCACACCCGACCGTGGCGTGATCGGCGGCACCAACTCCTGCGCCAACGCCGACGGCCGTGCCGTCACCACCGACGCCAAGGGCGCGTTCAGCAAGAAGATGCCGGTCGCGGAGCCGCCGAAGCCCTGCCCGTGCGTCGTGCACGTGGCCACCGTCACCGGTGAACAGGCCCTCGTGGACGCCCCGTTCACCGTCGCGGGTCACCCCACCGCCCCGCTTCCCCAGGCCACCGGAGGAGGCAAGCTCGCCGTACTCGCGGCCGTCGATCTGCGGGGATCGAGCGGCCTGCTCGTGTGGTTCGGCGCCCCGCCGAGCCGCGAGCTGGTCTTCACCGTCGGCAATCTCGGCTCCGCCCCGGTCCAGAACCCCGTCTTCGAGGTCGGCACCGCCCATGGCGTCTTCGCCCCGCAGTGGGAGGAGCGGCAGTGGCGCGGCACCATCCAGCCGGGGAAGAAGGCGCAGATCAAGCTGCCCGTCCAGCTGTCGGCGGGGGCGCACGGCGACTACCAGGTCTCGGTGAGGTACGGCTCGAAGGTGCTCGTCGAGCAGCCGTGGGGCGTGGGCAGGCCCTGGGGCGTGACGCTCTTCTGGGTGCTGCTGGCCGTGGTCGTCCCGGCCGCGCTGTTCCGGATCGGGATGGCGGTCGTCGACCGCGTACGACCCCGGCGCGGCGCCTCCCCTCCCGGCCGTCACCGCAACGCACCGCGCAACGCACCGCGCACCGAACCGGTGCCACCCACCGCCACGGCCCTGCCGTGGTTCACCCCGGACTCCGCACCGTCAGAGAACCGACCCACGACGAAGGGACACACGTGAGCACGCAACGGAGGATGAGCGCGGCAGGGGTCGCGCTGATGCTCTGCGGCGCGGGGATCCTGCTGACCGCGGGACCGGCCCACGCCGCCGAGGTGTCGTACAAGACGGAGTGCATCCCCCCGCCGATCTCCGGTCTGCCGCCCGTCCAGGGCACCACCAAGGTCCAGATCACCGCGCCCGCGGAGGCCAAGGTCGGCGACGAGATCGAGGTGGTCTGGAAGACCGTCCAGGCCGCGTCCAAGAACCCCGACGTCCTGGATCTGGAGAAGGACACGGTCAAACCGACGGGCACCCTCAAGGTCGCCGGGGCGCAGACGGCCGAGCTGGCGATGGAGGGACCGCGGCAGAACCCGCCGATCCCCAAGAACAGCCCGATGGTGCTCCCCGATATGAAGGGCAAGCTGAAGCTGACGGCTCCCGGCGAGATCACGCTGACCCCGGGCGCGTACAACATCAACGTCTCCAAGCCGATCTCGACGGACACCAAGTGCTCGCCGAAGGAGACGGTGCAGCCGGGCGCGACCGTCAAGGTGACGGACGGCGGAGGGACTTCGGGCGGTACGGCGACGGGCGGCTCCACGAGCGGCGGCAGCACCTCCGGCGGTTCCACGAGCGGTGGCAGTGACTCCGGCGGATCGGCCGCGGGTGGTACGAGCAGTTCCGGCGGTTCCACGAGCGGTGGCAGTGACTCCGGCGGATCAGCCGCGGGTGGTACGAGCAGCTCCGGCGGCTCCACCGGCGGTACGACCGGCGGCGGTGGCGGCCAGACCGACTTCGAGGGCAAGGAGGTCCAGGTCGCCTACTCCTGCAAGACACCCATCGGCGACAAGGAGGCCGTCTCCCCGGTGAAGATCAACGCCAAGAAGAACGGCGGGAACTACGACCTCACCGTGAAGTTCTCCAAGTCCGTCATGGACAGCCCCGCCGAGATCCCGGCCGACTCCGTCAAGCCGTCCATGGAGGTCAAGCTCGGCGGCGCCGACAAGGGCTTCGTCCATGTCGAGGGCCCCACGAACAAGGAGCCCATCAAGGCCGGCGACCCGATCGAGATCCCGGATCTGACCGGTACGTACAAGCCCGGCGCCAGCGGAAAGTCCACGCTCAGCCCGGGCGTCCTCACGGTCAAGGCCCTCGGTACGACGACGACCTGCACCCCGCCCGCGAATGTCGGGGTCTCCCTGGAGCTCGACACCTCCGCCCAGCCGGGCGGCGCGAGTGGCGGCTCCGGGGGCTCCGGGGGCTCGGCCTCCGGATCAGCGGGCGGCGGCAGCGCCTCGGGCGGCGGCCTCGCCGAGACCGGCGCCGAGGACGGCGGGGCCCTGCACGCCCTCGCCCTCGTCGCGGGCACGGTGATCCTGCTGGGCGGTGCGGTGTTCACCTTCACACCGTGGCGGCGGCTGCGCGGCACGACCCGGTGATCACGACCCGCGGGTCACGACCCGCGGGTCACGACCCGCTGATCACGACCCGCTGATCACGACCCGCGGGTCACGACCCGCTGG
>NZ_JBSGZO010000403.1:0-8011 GCF_053611045.1 Streptomyces sp. NPDC054841
CTCATACTGGGCGTATTCGGGCGATCCGACAACGCAGCGAGGTGCCGTAGCTGTCGTCGTGCGCCCGCCGGGGATTACGGGACAGCCCTTAGGGGCGGCGACGGTCCGCTGCCCTCGCTCCCGGGGCGCCGGCGCCGGTCGGGCCGACGCCGGTCAGAGCGGGCGCTCGTGCCCCTCCCAGTACGGCTCGCGCAGGCGGCGCTTGTAGAGCTTGCCGTTGGGGTCGCGAGGCATGGCGTCGATGAAGTCGACGCTCTTGGGGCGTTTGTAGCCCGCCAGCTGCCGCTCGCAATGGGCGAGGACAGCTGCCGCCAGCGCCGGGCCCGGGGTCTGGCCTTCGGCCGGTTCGACGACGGCTTTGACCTCCTCACCCCAGTCGCTGTGCGGGATGCCGAAGGCCGCGGCGTCGGCGACCGCGGGGTGGGTGAGGAGCGCGGCCTCGATCTCGGCGGGGTAGATGTTGACGCCACCCGAGATGATCATGTCGATCTTGCGGTCGCGGAGGAAGAGATAGCCGTCCTCGTCCAGGACCCCGAGGTCACCGACGGTGAAGAAGTCACCGATGCGGTTCTTGCGGGTCTTGGCCTCGTCCTTGTGGTAGCTGAAGCCGCCGGTCGACATCTTCATGTAGACGGTGCCGAGTTCGCCGGGCGGCAGCCGGTTGCCGTCGTCGTCGAAGACCGCGAGTTCGCTGATCGGCCAGGCCTTGCCGACCGTACCGGGCTTCTTGAGCCAGTCCTCGGCGGTGGCGAAGGCACCGCCGCCCTCGCTGGCCGCGTAGTACTCCTCGACGCAGTGCCCCCACCACTCGATCATCGCCCGTTTGACGTGGTCGGGGCAGGGCGCGGCGCCGTGGATGGCGTGCCGCATGGAGGTGACGTCGTACCGGCTGCGTACGTCCTGCGGCAGCGAAAGCAGCCGGTGGAACTGGGTGGGGACCATGTGCGTGTGCGTGCAGGCGTGGGCGTCGATCAGCCGCAGCATCTCCTCGGGCGACCATTTGTCCATGAGCACCAGTCGGTGGCCGATGTGCAGGGACGCGCCCGCGAACTGCAGCACGGCGGTGTGGTAGAGCGGCGAGCAGACGAGATGGACGTTGTCGTCGAAGGGCCTGATGCCGAAGATGCCGAGGAAGCCGCCGAGGTAGGTCTCCTCGGGGAGCTTTCCGGGCAGCGGGCGGCGGATGCCGCGCGGACGGCCGGTGGTGCCGGAGGTGTAGTTCATGACCCAGCCGAGGGTCCGGCCGTCGGGCACCGACTCGCTCCGGCCGTCGAGGAGTTCGGCGTACGGACGGAAACCCGGGATGTGCCCGACCGCGTGCCGGTGGCTCGCGGGCAGCCCCGCCTCGTCGGCGGCGGCGGTCGCCGCGGCGGCGAACCGTTCGTGCGCGATGAGCACCTTGGCCCCGGAGTCGGCGACGATCCAGGCGATCTCCGGTCCGACGAGATGGTGGTTGACGGGAACGAGATAGAACCCGGCCTGGGATGCGGCGAGATACGCCGTGAAGAACTCGACGCCGTTGGGGAGGACGACGGCGAAGGCGTCACCCCGTTCCAGCCCTGCCGCGCGCAGCCCGTGGACGACCCGGTTGACGTCGGCATGCAGCCGGCCGGCGGTCCATTCCTCGCCGTCGGGTGCGATCAGGACCGTGCGGCCGGGGTCGGCTGCCGCCTGGGCCCAGAAGCCGTTGGGCCGCTGCTCACTCACGACTTGCTCCTTCCGGCGATCCGGTTGATGCGGTCCACGGCGCGCTCGAAGCCGCGGGTGAGGTCGTCGAAGACCTGTTGAACGCTGCGTTCGGAGTTCATGCGGCCGACGATCTGGCCGACGGGGGTGCCGAGGAGGGGTTCGATCTCGTACTTCTGGATCCGGGAGACGGCCTCGGCGACGAGCAGCCCCTGGAGCGGCATGGGCAGGGTCCCGGGGCCGGCCGGGTCGTCCCAGGCGTCGGTCCATTCGGTGCGCAGCTGGCGGGCGGGCTTGCCGGTCAGGGCGCGGGAGCGGACGGTGTCGCCGGAGCCGGCGGCGAGGAGCTTCTCGGTGAGGGCGCGGGAGTGGAGTTCGGCCTCGGTGGTGGTGAGCCAGATCGAGCCGAGCCAGACGCCCTGGGCGCCGAGGGCGAGCCCCGCGGCGATCTGTTCGCCGCTGCCGATGCCGCCGGCGGCGAGTACGGGCACAGGTGCGACGGCGTCGACGGCCTCGGGTGTGAGCACCATGGAGGCGATCTCGCCGGTGTGGCCGCCGGCCTCGTAGCCCTGGGCGACGACGATGTCGATGCCCGCCTCGGCGTGGCGGCGGGCATGCTTGGCGCTGCCGGCGAGAGCGGCGACGAGGACACCGTGGCCGTGGGCGCGCCGGACGACGTCGGGGGGCGGGGAGCCGAGGGCGTTGGCGAGGAGCTTGATCGGGTAGTCGAAGGCGACGTCGAGCTGGCTGCGGGCGACCTGTTCCATCCAGCCGGTGATGCGCCAGCCCGAGGCCTCGCCCTCGGGGAGCGCGGGGACGCCGTGCTTGGCGAGGGTCTCCTCGACGAACCGGCGGTGGCCTTCCGGGATCATCGCCTCGACTTCGGCCTCGGTCACGCCCTCGACCTTCTTGGCGGGCATGACGACATCGAGCCCGTACGGCTTTCCGCCGGTGTGGTCCTGCATCCAGTCGAGATCGCGTTTGAGGTCGTCGGGGGCGGTGTAGCGGACCGCGCCGAGCACCCCGAGCCCGCCTGCCCGGGTGATGGCGGCGGCGACCGCTGGGAACGGCGTGAAGCCGAAGATGGCGTGCTCGACTCCCAGTTTCTTGCTCAGCTCCGTCTCCATGGGCGGCAGGATGCCGCAGCGGAACGGCCGAGGGAAGAGATTTTCTGATGCAGTGTCAGATTATTGGGTTGATCGAGGGGTGTCGTGACGCTCCCTCACCCCGGTAAGAAAGTTTCACGTGTTGCACGTGAGCCCGAAGGATTCTTTCAGGGAGGCTGGGACATGGCAGAGGACTCGGCGGGCAGAGGAATCAGCCGTCGCACGCTGGGCGGCGGGGTGCTGGCACTGGGGATGAGTTCCCCCATAGCTTCGCATGGGAGGTACCCCCAGGTGATCGGACCGCTTCCGGGCGGCGCGGCAGCGTCGGAACCAGGACCCCGTCACGGGCGTACGACCCTGCGGCGCGGCTCCCCCGAGCGGGCCGGGCTCATCGCCGCGCACCTCGACCAGTTGGTCACGGACGCCGAGAAGTATCTCTCCCCCTCCCCCAAGCACCCCTGGTACGCGGGAGCGGTGCTGCTCGCGGGCCGGGGCGGGACCGTCGCCCTGCACCGTCCCATCGGCAAGGCGGTGCGGTACGCGGCCTACGACGAGAAGACCGACACGGGGGTGGAGTTCCCCGCCGAGCAGCAGATCCCGATGGCCGAGGACACCGTCTTCGACCTCGCCTCCGTCTCCAAGCTGTTCACTTCGATCCTCGCCGTGCAGCAGATCGAGCGCGGCGCGCTGGAGCTGGAGGAGAGAGTCACGGCGTATCTCCCGGAGTTCGGGGCCGCGGGCAAACAGGACATCACCGTACGGCAGTTGCTCACGCACACGTCGGGATTCCGGGCGTGGATCCCGCTGTACAAGGAGCCGACGCGGGAGGGGCAGCTGCGGCTGCTGTGGAACGAGGCTCCGGCGAATCCGCCCGGCAGCAAGTACCTGTACTCCGACCTCAATCTGATCTCGCTTCAGCTGATCCTGGAGGAGATCACCGGTCATGGGCTGGATGTGCTGCTGCACGACGAGATCACCGCTCCGCTCGGGATGCACCGCACACGTTTCAACCCACCGCCCTCCTGGCGGCCGAAGATCGCCGCGACCGAGGACGCCCGGCTGCCGTGGTCGGGGCTGAACCGGGGCCTGGTGTGGGGCGAGGTGCACGACGAGAACGCGTACGGGTTCGGCGGGGTCGCGGGCCACGCGGGTGTGTTCTCCTGCGCCTGGGACCTGGCCGCGCTCGCCCGGACACTGCTCAACGGCGGGGCCTACGGACGGGCCCGGATCCTCTCCGACGAGTCCGTGGAGCTGATGTTCACCGACTTCAACACGGCGTTCCCCGGTGACGAGCACGGGCTCGGATTCGAGCTCTACCAGCACTGGTACATGGGCGCGATGGCCACTCCGCGCACGGCTGGACACACCGGATTCACCGGCACGAGCCTGGTCCTCGACCCGTCGACCGACTCGTTCCTCGTGGTGCTCGGCAACTCCGTGCACCCGGTGCGTAGTTGGCGTTCGGGCAGCGCCCCGCGGGTCGCCGCCGCCAACGACATGGCCCGCGCCGTCCCCGTACGTCCCGACCGTGGCCGCACCGCCTGGTTCTCCGGCATGGCCGGGGCCACGACCGCGACCCTCGCCCTGCCCGCGCTCGGCCCGTCCTCCGACCGCGCCCGACTGCGCTGCTCCCTGTGGTGGGACACCGAGCCCGGCGCCGACAAGGTGTTCCTGGAGGCCTCGGCGGACGGCGGCGCCACTTGGGAACCGGTGCCTTTCACGACCGTACGCGAGGGGCGGCAGCCCGAGACGCGCCCCTCGGGCTCCGCGACCGGCTGGTCCGGCCGCACCTGGCACCGCCTGGAGGCCCCACTGTCCGCGTGGGCAGCCCGGCCGGTCCGGCTGCGCTGGCGGTACACGACGGACCAGCTCTATGTGGGCCGCGGCGTGTACGTGGACGGCCTCCGGGTCGAGGACGGCGGCCGCGTGCTCTTCGACGAGCGGCGTCCCGGCGATGCGGAGCGCATCGAGGCGGTGGGCTGGACGGTGTCCGCGGACTGAACGCGCCGAGCACACGACTCAGTGGCCCAGCACCGCCATCGCCGCATTGTGACCGGGGATGCCGCTCACCCCGCCGCCGCGCACCGCGCCCGCGCCGCAGAGGAGGACGTTCGCGTGGCTGGTCTCCACACCCCAGCGGCCGGTCGACTCGTCCGCGTACGGGAAGGCCAGATCCCGGTGGAAGATGTGGCCACCGGGCAGCCGGAGATCGCGTTCGAGATCGAGCGGGGTCTTCGCCTCGATGCAGGGCTGCCCGGCCTCGTCGAGGGCCAGGCAGTCCGTGATCGGTTCCTCCAGATGGGCGTCGAGTTCGGCGAGGGTGGTTTTCAGCAGGGCGTCGCGGGTCGCGTCGGGGTTGTCGGCGAAGAGGCGGGCGGGTGTGTGCAGGCCGAAGAGGGTCAGGGTCTGGTAGCCCTGGGCGGCCAGTTCGGGACCGAGGATCGACGGGTCCGTGAGCGAGTGGCAGTAGATCTCGGACGGCGGGGCCTGCGGCAGCCGGCCGGCCGCGGCCTCGGCGTACGCGGTCGCCAACTGGCCGTATCCCTCGGCGATATGGAAGGTCCCGGAGAACGCCTGCCGCGGGTCGACATGGTGGTCGCGCAGGCGGGGCAGCCGGCGCAGCAGCATGTTGACCTTGAGCTGGGCGCCCTCCGCGGGGGCGGGGGGCTCCTCGCCGAGGAGGGCCGCCAGGGCCTGCGGCGAGGCGTTCACCAGGACCTTTCGGGCGGCCACGGCACCTTCGCCGTCGTCGGTGCGGAAGACGACCTCCGCGGTCCCTCCATCGGTGTCGATCCGGATCGCCTCATGACCGGTGACGATCTCCGCGCCGGCCGTGCGGGCCGCGTCGGCGAGCGCGTCGGTGAGGGCTCCCATGCCTCCGACCGGGACGTCCCAGTCGCCGGTGCCGCCGCCGACGACGTGGTAGAGGAAGCAGCGGTTCTGACGCAGCAGTGGATCGTGGGCGTCGGCGAAGGTGCCGATCAGCGCGTCGGTCAGCACGACGCCCCGGACCAGATCGTCGGAGAACCGCTCCTCGATCGCGACTCCGATCGGTTCCTCGAACAGCATCCGCCACGTGTCGTCGTCCGCGACGCGGTCCCGCAGTTCGGCACGGGTCGGCAGCGGCTCGGTGAGCGTCGGGAAGATCCGTTCCGCCGCGCGCCGGGTCGTCCCGTAGAAGGCCTCCCAGGTCTCGTACTCGCGGCCGGAGCCGGTGAGCGCGGCGAAGGACTCGCGCGTGCGGTCCCCGCCGACGAGCAAGCCGGTGGGCCGGCCGCCCCGCACGGTGGGCGTGTAGGAGGAGACGGTCCGCTTCCGTACGGTGAAGCGCAGCCCCAGGTCGCGGACGATCTTGTCGGGCAGCAGGGACACCAGGTACGAGTAGCGCGAGAGCCGGGCGTCGACCCCGGCGAAGGGGCGGGTGGAGATGGCCGCTCCCCCGGTGTTCCCGAGGCGCTCGAGAACGAGGACGGAGCGGCCGGCCCGGGCGAGGTAGGCGGCGGCGACCAGTCCGTTGTGGCCGCCGCCCACGATGACGGCGTCGTACACGGTCCGGGTAAACGTTTCGGCAGAGGCTGCTGGCATGCCTCTTCGTAACACGCGATGATCGCGCGGACCAGAGGGCGGCCGGGGAACGCCCGCCACAACCCGGCCGGGACCGCTTGTCACACCCCGGTCGGGGCGCTTGTCACACCCCGGTCGTGGCGTCGATCGCACCGGATGCGACCGCCGCCTCGAGGGCCGCGTGGTCCGCGACCGTGCGGTCGGCGTACGCCATGGCGAAGTCGGCCATGGCCAGGTCGAACCTGTCGGACGTGCCGAGATACGCGGCGATGGCGATCCGCTGCCCGGACCGGGCATGGGCGCGGGCGAGCGCCCTGCCGCACAGTCCGGCGTAGTCCCGCAGCACCGTCGGCGTCATGTCGGCGATGTCCGCCGAGCCTTTCATGTCGCGCAGCTGCCGCCAGTAGAAGTAGCGGCCCTGAGGGCCGGTGACCCAGCCGAGGAAGATGTCGCTCGCCGCCTGGAGCAGCCGCTGGCCCGCGACGACGCGCTGGCCCTGGTGGCGGTACGTCGAGGCCGGCAGATGGGGTTCGAGGACGGACCGCTGGGCCTCTTTGATCTGCAGGAAGAGCGGGTCGTCCGGGTCCCGGCCGACCATCAGCGCCACGAAGCAGCGGGTGCCCACACTGCCGACTCCGACGACCTTGCGGGCCGCCTCGACGAACCGGAACCGGTCCAGCAGAACCCGCCGGTCCTCGGGCAGGGTGCTGCGGTAGTCGCTGAGGATCTTCCGTACGGCCGCCGCGTCGATCCCGTCGACCGATTCGAGCAGCGGCGGGTCCTGGACGATGCGCCGGTGCCCCTCGACGCTCTCGGTCAGCTTCTCCATGGCCTGCAGGCTGGTGCGGCTGCGGGCCCTGGCCAGCTGGGCCTCGAAGTGCGCGCGGCGGATCTTCGCCACGATCGGGACGAGGTCCTCGGCGGCGATCCGCTCGTACCAGACGGCGAGCTCTCCGAGGCCCGCGAGCCGGCGAATGGACAGCCGGTACGACTCGGCCGCCGCCTGCGCGGCCAGCTGGGCCTGCGCGTCCGGCTGTCCGTTGTCGCGTGCGGCCACGGCGACGCTGGCGACGAGCCGCTTCACGTCCCATTCGAAGGGACCGGGGAGCGTCTCGTCGAAGTCGTTGACGTCGAAGAGGAGCGTGCGTTCCGGGGAGGCGAAGAGACCGAAGTTCAGCAGATGGGCGTCGCCGCAGAGCTGGACGTGGAGTCCGGTGTTCGGGTGCGGGGCGAGGTCGGCGGCCATGACGGCGGGCGCGCCGCGCAGATAGGTGAAGGGGGACTCGAGCATCCGGCCGTAGCGGATGGGCACCAGATCCGGCTCCCGCGTCCTGGCCTGTTCCTCGAGGATGGCGAGGGGCTCCGGCCGGTCCGCGGCGGGGATCCAGCGGCCGTGCGATGAGCGGGGCACCTGCTTGCGTGCGGTGCGGCCACGCCGCACCTGTTCGGCGAGGTCCGTCATGGTGACAGTGTGCGCGCGGACCCGGGGGGCCGCGATCGGCGCAGCGGGGGGACCGTTCGGGTGAGGGCGGGCCCGGCGCCGCCCGGCTCAGCGGCCGCGGGTGCCGCGCTGCTGGCGGAGCGCCGCCACCCGGCGGTACAGCTCGACCGCCTCGCCGCCCCGGCCGAGCTGCTCCAGGCAGTGCGCCTCGTCG
>NZ_JBSGZO010000404.1:0-7994 GCF_053611045.1 Streptomyces sp. NPDC054841
GGCCCGCCCCAATCGGGCGGATCCCGCGCGCCTCTCCCATGGCCTACCGATGCGGCTTGCCGATCGTGCCGATCATGCCGCTACCGCTGATCTCGCTGATCTCGGTCGCTGATCGTGCCGATCATGCGGCTGACACCGATCGCGCCGCTATCGCTTCGCCGGCTCCACCGGCTCCACCGGCACGGCATGCCGCAGCCGCGCGCACCGTGGGCACCGGATGAGCCGCCCGGGCCCGATCCGCCCGGCACCGAGCTGCTGCATCGGGAACGACGAGGTGGTGAAGACATGCCCTTCGGCACAACGAACCGCGGTGCGCTCCAGCGAGTCGCCGCGGTCCATGGAGTCCATCGAGTCCATCGGGTCCATCAAGTCCCTTCCCCAACAAGCGTGGACGAGATAGCCACATTAGGGGATGAACAGGACACCACTCCACGCGGCACTCCGCCCCCAAAGTTACGCCCCCCGCCCCGGCCCCGCAGTCGGAATCCGGCCACCCGTACACGACGAAGACCCTCGGGGTAAATACACCGAGGGCCTCTGATGGGGTACAGTGTGCGACGATGCGGATCTGATCAACCGGTCCGCTACGCGGGTGTAGTTTAATGGTAGAACATGAGCTTCCCAAGCTCAGAGCGCGGGTTCGATTCCCGTCACCCGCTCCATAACGAAGGCCCAGGTCAGAGACCTGGGCCTTGTTGGTCGTCTGGACCATTTTCAGGATGCGTGCCATTCGCGTGCCATAAGGGCACCCTTGACCTGCATCGATGGCATTCTCGAGGCCCTGGAGGCAGAACCTGGCACCCCGCCATCTCGCATCATGAGATCGACTTTGAGTGGCCTGCGTCACATCTCCGGGTGACCCGCACTGTGTGCACGGGCGAAGCAGCAGTGCTTCGCGATCACCGTCGTGCGGCCCGCTGGATAGCACCTGGCTGGCGCGGCTGTTCGGCCGTTCCTCTGTGGGCCGTCTCGGACTGTTCGTCGAGATCACTGCGCCGATCGGCGACATCGGATTCACGGGCAGTGGACGCTGATGCTGTCCCCGATCCGCCCTCTTCGCGTGTACGCGGGCATGAAGATCGGGCAGATCATGTTCTTCGTCGCCATCGGTCCGGTCGACCTATACACAGGCAAGTACCAGGACGCCAGCGGTCCCCAGCCTTCCGCCTATTGGCGCGACGTCCCGCCACTGCAGGCGGTGGCCTCTTGATTCTCACCGGCCCAGCCATCGCAGCCGCTCACGCAGCCGGCGAGATCACCATCGACCCGTACGCCCCCGCCCGCCTCTCTCCCAACGCATACGACTGGAGTCTCGGCGACACCCTGCGCATCTGCGACGGGGACCTGGACGCCGCCGCGCCCACCCGATTCTCCGAAGTCACCATCCCCAGCACGGGATTCGACCTCTTCCCCAACACGCTCTACCTCGGGGTCACGCACGAGGAGACGGGCTCGGAGACGTACGCGCAGTTCCTCAACGGCGACCGCACCACCGGAGCCCTCGGCATCTGGGTCCACGTATCTGCCCCGCTCGGCCATCAGGGCCACGCCATCCGGTGGACGCTGGAAATCCGGGTTGCCCGCCCCGTGCGCGTCCATCCCCGAATGACCTTCGGGAAGCTGGTGTTCTTCCAGCCCTTCGGCGCTACCGCCAGCTACCAGCAGCACGGCCTCAAGTACACGGCCAGCCAGGGCATCGAGACGTCCCGCCTGTACGAGGAGATCGCCGGAGGCCGGTCATGAGCCCTCGGGTGGCCACGGTCCTCGATCTGCCGTTCGGCAGTCCCGGCGGCAGCGTCGAACTCTTCCACGACCTCTATACCGGCAACGAATCAATCATCCCCGCCCGCGCCTTCATGCTGGCGCCCTCAGGGCCACGCCCTCGCACACCGCCCGGGCTGGAGCTACTGCCCGGAAGGGGAAAGTGCCTGAATGGCCCCGCCTTCCATCGCTACGTCGCCTCCCTGTGCGACGCGCTGACCAGCGCCCTCATCCCTTCCCAGGTCGACGTCCTCCACCTCCAGCACCTCACCTTCGGCGGCACGCCAGCCCTGCTCCGCGCCCTACCCAAGCATCCGCGCATCGCACTCGTACACGGGACGGGCCTGCTCTTCGCCGAGATCCATCGCGATCAGCACCACGTTCTCCGCGAAGCCGCACGAGCCGCCGATGCCATCGTCGTCCCCACCGGCGCCATGGCCGACCGGCTCCTGCGCCTCGCGCCCAGGACCGACCATCGCAAGATCGAAAAGATCCCGTGGGGGATCCCCGATCACCTGCTCACCGATCCCCCGCCCCGGCCCGTTCGCCGGCCGACCAGCCACCTGCGTCTGCTCTACGCCGGCCGGCTCACTGCAGAGAAGGGCGTCGAAGCACTACTCCACGCCCTTCCGCTCGCCCGGGCCGTCGAGCTGAGCATCGCCGCACCGCAAGCGCAGTTCCGCACTCTCGCCCCCTTCCTGCGGCGAATGGGCGTCCGCGTCCGCTACCTCGGCTGGCTCGGCCGTCCACAACTGTGGAAAGCCTTCGCGGACCACGATGTCCTGGCCATGCCGTCGACCACTCTCGAAGCGATGGGACTGGTCGCCCTGGAAGCCCAGGCATGCGGCCTGCCTGTCGCCTACCAGCCCGTACCTGGACTGAACGAAGCCCTCACCTCCAGCGGCCTGGCCACCGACTTCACCAACCCCGCCACGCTCGCCCGCGACCTCAACCGACTCCGCACCATCCCGGGACTCCTCACCGCCCTCCAGCAGGGAGGTCGGAGGAACGCCGCCCGCTACCCCCTCAGTGCCACCGCGATCGCCCTGACCGACCTCGGCAAGCAGCTCACCTGACACACCCATCACACAGCCGGGTCCCTACCGGGCGGATCACTACCCTGACCGGCGGGACACCGCACGCCAGACGATCGGGAGACCATGACGCTCAACACGGACCTCATCGAGAAACTCCTCCGCGACGGCGTGCGCGACAAGGTCTACCCAGGTGCCGTCTGGGCCGTCGGGGACGAGGAGGCCACCCAAGCCAGCGGCGCCGTCGGCCTCCTCGACCCCACCCGGCCCGACGAACCCATGCGCCTCGACACCATCTTCGACGTCGCCAGCCTCACCAAGATCCTCGCCGTCTGGTCCTCCATCGGCACCCTGGTCGAAGACGGCAAACTCCAGCTCGACGCACCCCTGGGAACGTTCTGGCCCGAAGTCCAGGGCTACCCCCTCGCCCAGGTCACCGCCCACAACCTGCTCACCCACACCGCCGGCGTCCCGCTCCGCGCCAACCTCAAAGCCCTCTACGGCACCGACCCCCAGGACATCCGCGACGGCGTCCTTCACGAGGCCCTCCATCGCCAACCCGGCGAAGCCGTCGACTACACCGACCGCGCTGCCCTCATCCTGGGCTACCTCGCCGAGCACCTCTCCGGCCAAGCCCTCGACGTACTGGCCCAGACGCGCGTGTGGCAGCCGCTCGGCATGCCGGAGACCCGCTTCGGTCCCGTCTCCTCCGTGATGGCAGTGCGGTGTGCGCCCACGGAGCTCGATGAGCTGACCGGCACCCACCTCAAAGGCGTCGCCCACGACTTCTCCGCGCGTCTCCTCGGCGGGGTGTGCGGTATTGCCGGTGCGTTCTCCGTCCTCGAAGACCTCGTGACGTTCCTCCGCTGTGTGGTCGACCCCACCCAGGCGCTGGAGGCACCAGGCTTCGGGGCCAGTTGGACGTCGGAATCCCTCCGGATCCAGACCAACGGCCTTGCACCCGCCCGGGGTCTCTTCTGGCACCCCGCCACGGACGACACGCCCCAGTCCGACGACGTCTGGGTCCACTACGGCTTCACCGGAACCGGCATGTGGGTATCGCCCAGCAGTGCGCGCTGGGCCGTTCTGCTCACGAACAAGCTGTACTACACGCGCGACCGCGAGCCGCTGACAAGCATCCGTAACACATTCTGTTCAGCGGCGTTCTCCTGAACCGCAGTCATGCGATCACTGCCCCGTGCCAGGACGCCGGCTTCTTGAGGATGCTGCTTGTGCCTTCGGCCATCTTCGCCGGGCACGGGCTGATTCTCGGAGCCACCCTCTGCGACCGGTTCAACCGCCACGAGGCGGCGCCCGCCAGGCACTCGGCCTGGCCAGGCGGCGAGGGCTGACCGCCGTCCACGGACAGGTCGACAGCGCTTCCTGCCTGAGCCCGGCAACGTAACGGCGCCGCGGGTGCGCGCTAGGAACCTGTCAATGCTGCGTAAAGGACGGGTAAGGTTCCCAGCGGTGTGCCGGGAAGCCTGGTCGGCGAATTCGAGAGAGCTCTCTTTGCCGATCGGGGGACACCGTCATGGTGCTCGTTGCCGTCTTCGGAGCCGCACTGCTCATCGCTGTGCTGCTCTCCGGGCTTGCCGCCCGTACCGTCCTGTCCACCTCGCTCCTCTTCCTCCTCGGCGGGGCGCTGGTCAGTGACGGCTTCCTCGGCCTGATCCACATCACGCCGGACAGCGAGATCGTCTCGGTCACCGCGGACCTCGCCCTGTTCGCCGTCCTGTTCACCGACGGGATGCACGTCTCCTTCCCGAAGCTGCGCGCGAACTGGAAGAACCCCGCGCGGGCACTGGGCCTGGGCATGCCGCTGGCGTTCGTCGGCATGGCCCTGGTCACGCACTACCTGGTGGGCCTGGACTGGACGACGTCGTTCCTGGTCGGCGCGGTGCTGGCACCCACCGACCCGGTGTTCGCCTCGGCGATCGTCGGGCGCAAGGAAGTCCCGGCCAAGCTGCGGCAGCTGCTGAACGTCGAGAGCGGCATCAACGACGGCCTCGCACTGCCCATCGTCCTGATCCTCATCGCCGCGGCCGGCCCCACGAGCGGTCACGCGGAGGCGTCGCTCGGCAAGATCGCTCTGGAACTGGGCCTGGGCCTGGCGCTCGGCATACTGCTGCCGCTGTTCGTGACCAGCCTCGTGCGGTTCCGGTTGCTGGGCGCCGAGCCGAAACTGCAGCCCCTGCTGCCGCTCGCAATCGGCGTGATCCTGTACGGGCTGTGCCACCTCACCCACGCCAACCCCTACCTCGCGGCCTTCTCCGCGGGAGCCGTCCTCACCGCAGCCTCCCCGGAGGCCAAGTCGGCATTCGAACCGCTCGGCGAGGCGCTGGCCGAGCTCGCCAAGTTCGCCGCCCTGCTGGTCTTCGGCACGCTGCTCACCCCGCAGCTCTTCGGCGACCTCTCCCCCGGCGGGTACGTCGCCGTGTTCCTGGCGATCGTGCTGATCCGGCCGGTATCGCTGCTGATATCGCTCGTCGGAACACGCTTCGACCGGCGGGAGAAGCTCGTCGCGGCGTGGTTCGGGCCGAAGGGCTTCGCCTCGGTCGTGTACGGCCTGCTGGTGCTGCAGTCCGGTATCCCGCAGAGCCAGGAGGCGTACACGCTGATCGCCGTCTGCATCGCCTTTTCGATCATCGCCCACAGCAGCACCGATGTGCCGATCGCCCGCCTCTTCGACGTCGACGGCCTCGCCGGCATCCCCGACGGCGAGGACGAGAAGGCCGCTCAGAGCAGCAAGAAGATCAGCCATGCCCGCGCGTGACCTACCGGAACCGTGTCGGCACCCATCAGCCGGCGACGCTCGACTGCTTGCCTCCCGCCTGATGGAACGACTCATCGGAGAACTGTGAACGACTGGCAGAGCTGGGCCGCGATCGCCGTCTTCACCGGCGCGTACGCCCTGATCATCAGCGAGAAGATCCACCGCGTGGCGGCCGCGCTGGGCGGCGCCGGGCTGATGCTGGCGATCGGGGCGACGGACGACAGATCAGCCTTCTACTCCGAACACAGCGGCATCGACTGGAACGTCATCTTCCTGCTGATGGGCATGATGATGATCGTCGGCGTGCTCAAGAAGACCGGCATGTTCGAGTACCTGGCCATCTGGTCCGTGAAGAGGGCGAAGGCCAGACCCTTCCGCGTGATGGTCATGCTCATCGTCATCACGGCGGTCGCCTCGGCCCTCCTCGACAACGTCACCACAGTGCTGCTCATCGCCCCGGTGACGCTGCTGGTCTGCGAACGGCTCGCGCTGCCGGTCGCCCCCTTCCTCATCGCCGAGGTGCTGGCCTCCAACATCGGCGGCACCGCCACCCTCGTCGGAGACCCGCCGAACATCATCATCGCCAGCCGGGCCGGACTGACCTTCAACGACTTCCTCGTCCACCTCGCGCCGCTGTCCGCCCTCCTCATCGTGGTGCTGATTGCTCTGTGCCGCGTCCTGTTCCGGAAGTCCTTCTTGTACGACGAGGACCGCGCGGCCGAAATCATGGAGCTGGAGGAGCGCGAGGCGATCCGCGACCCCCGGCTCCTCGTTCAGGGCCTGATCGTGCTGGCCCTGGTCGTCGCCGGATTTGTCCTGCACCCGGTGCTGCACTACGAGCCCAGCGTCGTGGCGCTGCTCGGCGCCGGCCTGCTGATCGCCCTGTCCACCGCTGAAACCGGAGATGTGCTGGCAGAGGTCGAGTGGCCCACGCTCGCCTTCTTCGCCGGGCTGTTCATCATGATCGGCGGACTCATCGAGACCGGCGTGATCGGCGAGGCGTCCAAAGCCCTCGCCGACGCCATCGGTGACAACGAACTGGGCGGCTCGATGCTGATGCTCGGCGCGTCCGCCGTCCTGTCCGGCATCATCGACAACATCCCGTACGTCGCCACCATGGCACCCATCACCGGCGACCTCGTCAAAGCGATGGGCGGCGGCGCGGACCACGTCATGTGGTGGGCGCTGGCCATCGGTGCGGACCTCGGCGGCAACGCCACCGCGATCGGCGCCAGCGCGAACGTCGTCGTCCTGGGTATCGCCGAGCGCAACCGCACCCCCATCTCGTTCTGGCAGTTCACCAAGTACGGACTCGTCGTCACCGCCGTCACCGTGGCCATCTCGGCGGCGTACGTCTGGCTGCGCTACTTCGCCCTGGTCTGACCGATGACCACGTGGATGCAAGCCGCACTGGGCTGCAGCGCCGTCGTCGCGGCAATCGTCATCCGTACCGCGCTTGGCGAAATGCGCCGACCGGGCAGCACTCGACAGCAGTGGCGGTTCCTGACGAACAGGACGGCGGCGACGGCAGGTGCCGCCTCTGCGGCCGGCCTCGGAGCCGCGCCCCTATTCGGCGGAAGCGCCCCAGGTCATGCCGTATGGGCGCTGCTGGGCGGGGTTCTGACCGCGTTCATCGTCGACCGGCTCATGGGCCAGGACGGGGGCGAACGGGAATGAACCCGACGGCGACGAAGCAAGCGCCAGGCCGAGCGTGGCCTGTATGGGTCGTGTCAAGGTCGTCACCGGGAGCCCGGTGATGGTCGACGCTGGGACCAGGGACACTTCGAGCAGACGAGGAGCCGGCCGTGCGCGCACGCGATCTTGCGGTGGAGTACGAATCGGTGAGCGTGGACAGCGACGCGCTGGACGCGGCCCGGCTGATGGCCGAGCACCGGCTTCCCGGACTCCTGGTGCTCGACGAGCGGGGCGAGCCCAAGGCGATCCTGCCCGCCTCCCAGATGGTCAAGGTGCTGGTGCCCGAGTACGTGATCGAGGATCCGACACTCGCCGCGGTCGTCGACGAGAAGCACGCCGACCGGCTCTGCCAGGCCCTGGTCGGGCGCAGGGTCGGCGACTGTCTCCCCAGCGCCGTGGCTCCGCCGCCCATCGCCGATCCCGACGACACCGCGCTGGAGGTGGCGGCGCTCATGTCACGGGTTCGCAGCCCGCTGGTGGCGGTGGTCGAGAAGGCGAAGGACGGCACCCATCTGCTCGGCGTGATCACCGCCGCTCACCTGCTGCACGAGCTCCTCGCCGCAGCAGGCGGCGACGGCGACACGACGCGGCCCTGACGGCGCCGCATCAGACCCGCCGAGCCCGGCCTCGCCCGGTGCGCCGTTCGCGCGCAGGACGCGCTTCAGCGGTGCTCGGGGTTCGGGAAGTCGTAGCGGCACCCGGCGTCCCACTCCGAGCGCTGGTTGCCG
>NZ_JBSGZO010000405.1:0-7986 GCF_053611045.1 Streptomyces sp. NPDC054841
GGGCCGGCGATGGGTGAACGACCGACATCGAAATTCTGCAATATCACCTGCGGCACCACTCCGAAAAGACATATGGGAGGGGGCAGCCACCGGGCGGCATCGGATCGTGAATGTAGTGGATCAACACCAGGACGAATGCCATCGCCAGCAGGACGAACAGCTCGGCCAGGAGAATTGCTTGGCGGACCTGTCGAACCCTCATGCTCAACGTCGAGGAGTCCCGGGCAAGCAGGAGGGCCGCAGTAAAGGCAACCGGCACGAGAATCACGGTCGCGTCCTTTGCGGTCAAGTCAGCTCTGGCAGCGCCGCGCACGGACAACAGCAGGATTCCGAACGCCGTAATGAACATGGTGAGCCAGAGCATGCACGAATTCAGTCTGGTCAGACGCAGGGGCAGTCTGATCCAGATGCGCTTCGGCCGATCCCGGGTCGAATCCTGCCGAAAGTAAAGCTCGAACGTCCGCACCTCTTCGTCCACCCGCTGCGAGGGCTTGAACCGATTGCCCAACGCATCACGCGCCTCGGGCCGATGCAGCCGCACAGTCGTGTCGGCAACCCGGACGCTCACGTGATTGGTCTCCGCATCCGCGAAGGAAATCAGCGTGTAGGCGGTCTTCCGAGAGTTGTCGCGAAGCGGCGAGAACTCGTCGCGTGTCTTGGTGAAATAAACTGCCCGCCTGTGCGACACCGTGATGATGAATGACTCATCCGGTGGGACAGTGCAGCGGGCGAATGCCACCCAGCGCATGCCGTAACTGAAATAGGTTTCAAGGAGTTTCCGGGCTTCGCCGACATCCCCACTGGGTGGATTTGAAATGATATCACTCGCACCATTCAAGAGGTCGCGAAGAGCAGTCAACAGTTGGAGAACCTCATCTCCAGAGGGCGGGTCGGTGCCCTTCGCTCGCAACTCTTGGAAGAAATACGGGAGCGCAAGCAGCGGATACTTTGCGCCACTCAAGTACTCGGCAATGGAGTGATCTCCGGCCAGGCGTCCGATTTCGCGGGAGACGTCCCGCCAGCGCAGATAGAACTCCTCTATTATCTCCATCGTGAAGTCGTCCAAAGCCGGATCAGCATCCCTGGCGATGGAATTGAGGTGCTCCCTGATTTCGTCGACCTCATTTCGCCGCTCCCAGTGGCCGAATGTCCGCAGGGATAGGTGATGGTATTTTCTCCACACCTTCTCATATGGACTCGGCGGAAAATAGAAGACACAGGTCAGAAATTCTACGAATCTCTCGGGTAGCCCATTCATCACCACAGGGAGGCCGACCCTCTCGGCCATGCGAACAATATACTTTGCCTGAATCCTGGCGCTCTCATCCAAAGGAATCCGGTAAACCTCTTTCCCGTTGACCGTGATTTTGAGGTCAAGAACAGGGATAGTCGGCATGTCGGTGATGGGGAGGATAAGAGCTGAATCACCGCTCTTATCCTTGAAGGGGCTCCACGAGCGAGCCTCAAGAACACTTCTCGCCGGAATGAGCGATTGCTTCTTGATCTCATCACCATCACCGCAATACTCGCGCAGAGCCGTGACAAGGGGCTTGACATGGATCTCACGTTTTCGGTCCGACCACAGGGCGCTTTCAAGTTCAATCCGCTCGATGGCTCGCAGTCGCCAGGCAAAGGGATTGTCCAGGAGTGCGACGGCCGCCTGGTCCAGCACCTCGGCCTCTTCCTGGGATAGGGACACCATCTTCAGGCCCTCTCCTTGGGAACGGAGTACCACAAGTGGCACATACATGTGCCATGCTGAAGCGCCACGCTGGCCGGGGCAACCAACAGGCAGCCATTCAGGTATATCTTGCACACGAGCCATGACCGCGGTCACGCAACCGGCGTATCCCCGCACGCGGGGGGCCAGCAGTTGGCATACATATGGATGCATGCTCTGCGATCGACTGAAGAATGCCTGCGCAGCCTTCATGGCAAGCTCATCGAATGAGGCCGAGCCCTCTGACGACATGTGCGCCAACTCCGCGTGGGTGGTGACACTGTTCAAGGCTCTCGCCTATATCGCGCTCATGGCATTCCTGGGGTTCACCGCAACCAGCACCAGAGACCTTGGGCTTACCGGCGTCATCGCAGGGACCTTCGTTGCCGCTACTGCGCTCACGGGATTGATCATCAACCGCCACCTGTGGGCCCCGGCAATCCTGGCTCTGGCGGTCTCGGGGCTTGCAGGGTACGGCGTCTTCGCAACGCACCCGAGCCACCCGTCCGCCGGGGTGGCACTGGCCTGCGCGGTTGCAGCCTTCGGGGCACTCTTCTTGAACGCAAGCACCATCGCGCACCCTCGGCGGCAGCGAGAGTAGGCCTCAGTCGGCACATATACGACAGCGGATAGGCCTTCGGCCCGGCCACGTCAGCTATAGCTAGAGGCTGTCCGGCCGATCACGAGGTGTCGATCTGCGCAGAGGAAGGGCCGGAGGTTGGCAGCCCGCCGACGGGCTGGTTCACGCGGGGTGCGGCGGGGGATGAAGCCCGGAGGGCGATGTCAGGGGCGCCGATGATGTTTTCCCACTACCCGTCAGTAAGTTGCACGCGCGTCATGCAAGACGATCTACCGGACCAGGCTCCACTCCGAGGGCGAATTCCGCAGATTGATCACAACTCAATACGCGCCCTAGTCCGGCACGAGCGGTCGCGTCCGCTGCACGGAGACCCGCCCGAAGCTGCCATCGGCCCATGACCATTGTGCTGGAGACGCCGATGAGGGCGATAGCCGCTGCGGCTACAGACCCGATTCCCTGGAGATCCATGAGCTGATGATCCCTTTTCTCCGGCCTCGTGTTTGGCTGTTCTACTCTCCCGCTCACGCCGCTGGTTAGGGCTCGGTAGCACACAGAGAGGAGCAGGGACGATGCGCTAGTCGCTCCCGGCCTCGGCAGCCGAGGACACCCGGTGAAACCCGACCCGGCCGAAGACGGGCCTGTTCATCCGGCTGATCTTCACGTACGCCGCCCCGGCCCGCCCGGCCCGGCACTGAAGGACAGTCCCCTCAGCCGAGCCATCGCCCGCGCTGCTCAGATCAACCGGAAGCTACCGATCGGCGCGGACTACCAGAGTCGCCCCATCGGCGGCCCCTCTCTCTGCCAATTCGCCTGCAGATGGTGGCCCACTTGGCGCTCCGCGCCGCCTCGCGCTTCACAACGCCCTGTCGGCCCTCTGGCGGAGACGCAGGAGCAGCCCGGCACCATCCCTCGCTGCGCCCTGTTCGCTGGCTTGTCATCCCACCCTTGCAATCGATCAGCACCGGGCCACGTGCCTTCGCCTCGATGAGATCCGGGAACCAGCAAATGGAACTGTCCGTCCGCCGGAGCGCGCTTTGAAGCGCCCTACTCAGCAGGCCCTGCCCCCAGAAATCCTTCCCATCCTCGTCCGATGAGTTGCTCGGTGACGTGTCGCTCGTGCGCATCGCCTATCGCTTTCCGCTGCTGAAAGCTCGCCATGAAGGCGGTGTGATCCGCCGGGGAAGTAGGTAACTCTCCGTGGATCCAACCAGGCCAGTCCCCATTTGTCTCAGTAGTTCTCACTGTGTTCGCACCAGTCCGTGGACGTCCAAATACGTCCACGGACACTGTTCTCAACATGGCCGAAGTTCGACCGCTAAGGCCACCCTAGAGATTGTGCCGTACGGGGTCTGAGCTATCCAGTGAAGGCCATCAGGCCATCACTCACCTGCTCATGCGCCGTCTCGTATTCCGCTCCGCCTGCGGTGGCTCATCACCGTAGAGCGCCGCCAGCACCAGGTCACGCTGCCCGCGGAACGTACGAAAGACCTGCTGGCGGACAAGATCACTACTGATTCCAGTCGTGCCGATCTGCCCCGTCTCGACCAGGCGTGTGAACAACGTGTTGTCGAGGTATCCGGGCACGTTCTTGTAACCGAACCGGACCGCACCATTCCGCCCGTCCTTCAGGCGGGCATCCTGACGCAGCGACTCGAATTGGCGCCGGGAGAAGTACATGCCGTAAATCATCTCCGAGGTGTGCGGCAGTACCGACCTCGGGTGACAGAGCTTGATCCAGCTTGGGTTCGCGTCGAGACGCTGCTCGCTACCACCGTCTGCCACGCTCGCCGCATACCGATCCAAGGCCCTCATGCGCTGGAGCTCCTTGGCAAGGTTCCGGTCGCTGTTCGGGTAGTAGAAGCCGCCCTTCTCCGCATCGAGTTTCTTGTACTGAACGAGGACCATGCTGTTTCGCGAGACGTTGTAGAAGATGACGTCGCACCCCAGCAGTCGTTCCGCTGTTGCCCGGTTGGCGTTCCCGACGAGCAGTGTTCGTCCGTGCTCGCGGAACTCTCGCCACGCGACGTGATCAGTGGCGTTGCTCAGCCATCCCCGCATCGTCTGCGTGTCGTGGGCAATGAGGTGATCCTCGAGCGCAGGCTGGGCGGCCATCGTGTCGGGACGGTGACTCCCGTCCTGAGGATCGGGCTGGCCCCGGCCCTCTGGGGCTGATGACTCCGCAACCAAGTCAAGGAAAAGCGGCGGCATCCTGTCGTCGTAGAGCTCCTCCGCGGGAGGATCCCATTCGGCCAGATCTAGGGCCCTGAAGCCCGCCATGCGCGCGGATATCAAGGTGCCGTCGCGCTGCAGGGAGACTGCCTGGCCAGCGCGCGAAGTCCCGAAGTCCCATGATGAGATGGCGCCTTCGATCTCATCGACAGCATCGCGTGCTTCGGGGCGTCGTTCCAGAAGCAGGCGTCGCAACTCTGATCCTGCGGTCTTGGTCTGAAGCCCCTCCGCAGCAAGATGGCGCCGCAGATGTCTCGGCACAGCTTCGAGCAGCTCCGACAACGGCACCGGAACTTGCAGAGGACGGACATAAGTGACTCGCAACTGCTTCACCGAGTCTGCCGCCTTGCGGCCGCGAACGCACTTGCCTACGTACTTGATCTCGTAACGTCCATACCCGTCTTGAGCTGCGATAAGGGCCAAGTGCCGCCCCTTGAAGAGCTCTTCCTTGCGTATGAGTGTCCATTCGTACTCGAGACGACGAGACCGGTAAATCTCCTCGAGGGTCCTGACGTCTTCGTACTCGAAGCCCTCGCACTTGATGATCGCAACCATGGCAGCATTCTGGCCCAACCCGGCTACCCACGGGCCGGCTTCACCCAGCGGAGACCGCTTCTGCCGGCCCTCCGCCACCCGGCGAGCCAGCAAGAACCGAACCTCGCCGATCACGAGGGTGACCGCTGAATGACCCGCACCGAACCAGCAGGCCAGCGCTTCGTGATGATGCCCCCTATCCGAGCGGGGCCAAAACCGAAGCGACTACGCGATCTGGTGCATTGTCAGTCCCCCTTCCTACCCTGATGAGTTATGGCGAACGGCGTGTGGCATACGGGCTATCACATCAAGATCGAGTTAACGCATGCGGAACTCGGACACCCGGACCGTCCTGAGCTGCTCGACGAGATCACTAGGCCGATCGAGCAGCGCGACCGCGAGTTGCTGCAGTGTTTGCAGCACCACGACACCGGCATCTGTCGGGCCGAAGATGAAGATCGCTCCCCTTGGATGACGATCCGTCGCCGCACTGTCGACGGAGTCACGACCCTGGTGGCTGCGCATCTGCCGGTACGCACCAAACCGACAGCCGATGAGAGCGACAAGCACAAGGCGCTCAAGGAGCGGATCGCGCGTGCCGCGCACCGCCAGGGCCTCTCGGCGCAGATTGAGGCCCGCAGCACGGACGGCAAGGTGCGCAACGACGTCCTGGTATCGGGCAGTGCAGGACGCATCGGTTGGGAGGCACAGTACTCGCCGATCACGGCATCGACGGTTCGACGGCGTTCGGCTGCCGCCGCGGACCGCGGGATCATGCCTTTGTGGGTGACCAATGATGACCGGGCGGCGCTGATCGACCGGGCGCCCTGGGTGCGGGTCGATGACATGCCGTGGCGCGCCATCGCCTCCGAACGCACGATGCTCGTGCGCGGCGGGGTGCGGCATTTGCAGGACTGGGCCTGCACGCCGGCCGCCCAGAGACCCTGCCCCCTCAACGGCAGTTCGTGCGGGGGCCTGCACGTAGCCTGGACCCTGCCTGCCCTTTGCCTGCCGCCCAAGGCACACACCCAAGTCGACGCCCTCGTCGCGGCCAGCGCCGAGGGCGACTACGTCCCCATGAAGATCCCAGGCCAGCACAACCCCCGGGCCTCGACACAACTGTGGGCACCGACAGCCGACCGGGACCGCTGGCGCAACATCATCGGCGAGGACGAACCACTGCCCGACGCCGAACCCCCGGCGCAAGCAGGTCTGACGTTCACCGAAGAGGACCTCGACTCCACCTGCCGCTACGGCGAGGACACCCGCGTCTTCGACGACCGACGACCACGCCGCGATCACGCTGACGCATCCGGCCTGCACACCTTACCCGAAGTACCCCAGCGAATCTTCCGCATCCCCCAACAACCTCAGCGCCTCAACGTCAACCCCGAGCAGCGCGCCAAGGCGGCGCAGCTCCACGGCTGTCCCATCTGGCATGTCGGCCCGTGCGCTGGCTGCGGCACACCCATTCATCGCTACGGCCCGGGCTCCGCACACGCCTGCGCCACCTGTCGAAAGCGTGCGCGCTAGGCGGTGGTGTCACATCAGGTCACCTCGAATCCGGAGCCCCTCCCGATGTCCGTTACTGCGGGCCAGTGGCGGCACAAGGGACCTGCTCCCGCCGAGACTGTGTCATCGGAGCCGTGCACACTGGAGTCATTGAGGGCAGCAGGAGGGGCGACGGCCTTCAGGGCACTGCACGCACAGTGGGGAACCGTCTTCGCCAATCTGGCCGACCTCGGTTGCGGGCGCGACTGGACGGCGATCTGGAGGGCGAGCCCCCCAGCTCCTCTCTCCTGTGCCGAATGTGGGCACACGATGTACGCGAAGATCTCGCACAACGGCCTGCACTTCTTGGCACACGCCCCCGGGGCACCCCACTGCGCGCTCGCCGAGGAGACCGCGCACCACCACTTGCTTAAACTTGAGCTCGCTACCGCCGCCCGCGCTGCCGGCGCCCATGCAGAACTCGAAGCCCGCGGTCCCGCAGGCACCTGGCGCGCCGACGTGTTGGCCACCGATCCCGCAGGCGACTGGCAGATCGCCCTGGAGGCCCAGCTCTCCCCCATCACCCGTCAAGACATCGCTGCTCGTGCTGAGTTGATGCGCAACGATACGGTCTGGTCGATATGGTTCAGCGATCGCCAACGCCCACTGTGGCTCGGCCACGTCCCCAGTGCCCGAGTGTCCCTCAGCGACGAGCACAGCCTCCTCGTCGCCGACGCGCTGGCCAAGTTCGCCGAGGGGGCCTGGCAGGCCGGCCCGCATGTTCCGGTGGCAGAGTTTCTCGGGTGGATCTTTACCGGGCAAGTCATCGCCCATCGCCGGCAGGCCCCCGTGACCGCTCCCCTGCGCGAATGGCAGACGGTATGGACCGCGCCCCGCTACGCGAAGAACGAGGCCGCCCACCTGGCGGAAGCTCAGCGCCAGCTGCGCGAGCAACGCGCGGCCGAGCAGCAACGCAGTGCGGAACGGATGCGCGCAGCGCAAGAACGCGACCGGCAGCGCTTCGGTGCTGAACGCTCTGATGACCACCACGCAGCGATTCAGGCATTGACACAACGCCAAGCCGCCCTGGAGAAGCCGGTGTACGACTTCATACGCCACGCGATAGGCGCCCACCCGTACATCGATGAGGATCCGGCACCCGAGTTCGCCATGGGCCTGCCGGTCTACATCGGCCAACACCCCTGCGGCGTGGTGTGCCCTGTCGCCAGCAGAATCCCCTCCGTAAGGAAGCATCTCGCGCCTTTGGTGATCTTCGTCGCATCACACCAGGAGAAGAACCGCATCGCCGCGCAGACCCAGCCCGGCCAGCGCATCGTCGGGGAGTGTCATGAATCAGGTGTGTTCCTCCCCGAAGGAGTCACCTGATGAATACGACGACTGATCACCTGATCGAGGCCGGGGGCGGCGTGTC
>NZ_JBSGZO010000406.1:0-7961 GCF_053611045.1 Streptomyces sp. NPDC054841
CCCTTGGGCTTCCCGGTGGAGCCGGAGGTGAAGATGATCCAGGCGTCGTCGTCCGGGCCGGGGCGGCGGCCGGTGGCGCCTACGACGGCGCCGCTCGGGGTGATGCTCCGGTCCGCGCCTATGAAGGCGCTGACCGCGGCCTCGGTGAAGACGAGTTCGGCACGCTCCTCGGGGTCCTCGGCGTCGACGGGGACGTAGGCGGCGCCGGCCGCCAGTACGGCGAGGATCGAGACGTACAGATCGGCGGTCCCGGACGGGACGCGGACGCCGACCCGGTCGCCTACGCCGATCCCCGCCCCGGTGAGCCGCAGCCGCAGTGTCTCGACCTCGGTGAGGAGGGAGCGGTACGTGAGGGGCGTGGCGCCGTCGTCGACGGCGAGTGCCTCCGGGTGGCGGCGGGCGGTCTCGTCGAGAATGTCGAGGAGGGTTCGTTCGGCCGGGGTGATCCCGGCGGCGAAGAGAGCCGGCGCGGGTGCCTCGTCGAGAAGAGGGTCGAGGAGGGTCGGGGGCTCCGGGGCGACGGTCATACAGTGCGCCGATCGCCGGCCGGCTCTGCACAGGGCCCGTTCATACGCATCTCTCACTCTCCGTCGTCGTGGCGAGTGCGCTGCGAATCCATGTTCCGCGCACGGCAAACGAGGAGTTTATCCAGTGATCATTTGACTTGCCTGTTGTGCTCCCTGGCGACGCAGTGGCCCGGCGACCCGGCCGACGGGCCCCGGAACGTGCATCGCCGCAGCTCGCAGGCCTGGATCGCGGAATGTGACGCCGCGCCTACCAACCGGTACGGATTCGTTTCGCTGTGGTGAAGGGCACGCGCAAATCGGTCACTCAGGGCGTCCGTCGGGTGCGTTCCCCGTCACGACCACCCCCTCCCGGTGGAGCTCCGCCCTCTGCTCGGGCGTCAGGCCCGCCTCGCGGAGCAGGGCGTCGGTGTGCTCACCGAGGGCCGGGATCGCACCCATGCGCGGCTCCGGACCGCCGGGGAAGGTGATCGGCGGCAGCATCGCCCGCAGCGGACCCGTGGGCGAGGGCACATCGCGCCAGCGGGAGCGGGCCGCCAGCTGCGGATGGTCCGCCAGGTCCTCGACCGTGTTGAGGCGGGCGCAGGCGATGCCCGCCGCCTCCAGCCGGGCCACGGCCTGGGCCGCGTCCAGCCCGGCCAGCGCCCCGGCGACCGCCGCGTCCGTCCTCGCGCGGTTCGCGGTACGCGCCGTGTTCGTCGCGAAAGCCGGATCGGTGGCGAGGTCGGGGCGGCCCAGCACCTGCTCGGCCAGCCGCCGCCACTCCCGGTCGTTCTGCACCGACAGCAGCACCTGCCCGCCGTCCGCCGTCGGATACGCGTCGTAGGGCGCGATGACGGCGTGCGCGACGCCCGTGCGCGCCGGCGCCGAGCCCCCGTGCATCCCGTGGTGCAGAGGATGCCCCATCCACTCGGCGAGCGACTCCAGCATCGAGATCTCCACCGGCCCGCCGCGCCCCGTGGTGCCCCGGCGCAGCAGCGCCGCCAGCACGCCGGAGAACGCGTACATCGCCGCCGCGACATCCGCCGCCGGGATGCCCGCCTTCACCGGCTGGTCCGGCGTGCCGGTCACGGACACCAGCCCCGCCTCGCACTGGACGAGCATGTCGTAGGCGCGCTTGGGGGCGTACGGGCCGTCCGCGCCGTATCCGGAGATGTCCACCGCGATCAGCCGGGGGTGCGCGGCGCACAGGGTGGCCGCGTCCAGGCCGAGCCGGGCGGCGGCGCCCTGGGCGAGGTTCTGCACGAACACGTCGGCGCCCGCGATGAGCCTGCGGACCACCTCGATCCCCCGTGGATCCTTCAGATCGACGGCGAGGGACTCCTTGCCGCGGTTGCACCAGACGAAGTGCGAGGCGAGCCCCTGGGCCGCGGTGTCGTAGCCCCGGGCGAAGTCCCCGCCGTCCGGGCGCTCGACCTTGATGACGCGGGCCCCGAGGTCGGCGAGCTGCCGGGTGGCGAAGGGGCCCGAGACGGCCTGTTCGACGGCGACGACCGTGACGCCGTCGAGGGGCAGTGGCTGTTGGCTCATGACAGCCGTACCTATCGTGTACGGCACACCTTTGTCATCCTCCGGTCTGCCGGCCCTCGCCGTCCGCCGCCGTCCGCCGGCTGGTCTCCGGTCATGTGCGGGCGTACCGGTGGACCGCCGCCGGTGCGCACACCGCGATGAGCAGGAGCGACCAGGCCACGGCTCCGGCGACCGGATGGGCGACGGGCCAGGCGGCGTCCGCCGGTACCGCCGCGTTGCCGAAGAGGTCCCGTACCGCCGTCGTCACCGCGCTGATCGGGTTCCACTCGGCGACCGTACGCAGCCAGGCCGGCAGATTGTCCGTCGGGATGTACGCGTTCGACAGCAGCGGCAGCATGAACGTCGCGCTGCCCAGCTGGCCCGCCGCCTCCTCGCTCCGCGAGGCGAGACCGAGGAGGATGCCCACCCAGGTCGTGGCGAAGCGGAACAGCAGCAGCACTCCGAAGGCGCCGAGCGCCTCCATCGCGGAGCCCTGGATCCGCCAGCCCATCGCGAGCCCGACGAGCAGCAGCGGAACGAGCCCCACGGCCGTCGTCAGCAGATCGGCCGCCGCCTGGCCGAGCGGCACCGCGGCGCGGCTCATGGGCAGGGTGCGGAAGCGGTCCATCACGCCCCGGTGCGAGTCCTGGGCCGCGGTGAACATCCCGGTCATGATGCCGTTCGCGGCGGTCGCCACCAGCAGGCCCGGCACCAGGAACGCCCGGTACTCCTCGCCCGGCATCGCGAGCGCGCTGCCGAAGACGTAGCCGAAGAACAGCAGGAAGACGACCGGCATGGTCTGCGTCATGACGAGCATGGCCGGGGCGTGCCGGATCCGCTGCAGATGGCGCCCCAGCACGGCCGTTCCGTCGTGGACGAGTGCGCTCATACGGCAAGCTCCTTGCGGTCGGTGAGGCGGAGGAACACCTGGTCGAGGGTCGGCGGGCGCAGCGCGGCATCGACGATCGGCACGCCGGCCGCGTCCAGTTCGCGGACCAGACGGGGCAGAGTGAGGGTCGTGTCGCCGCAGGCCGCGCCGGCGGAGCGCTGTTCCGCGTCCAGGACGGGCTCGGAGCCGGTCAGCTGGTCGAGTACGCAGGCGGCGGCCTGCAGTCCCGACGGGTGGGCGACGACGACCTCGGCGTAGCTCCCGATCATCGCCTTGAGCTCGTCCGGCGTGCCGCGGTGCGCGGCCCGGCCCTCGTCGATCAGCACGATGTCGTCGGCCAGCCGGTCGGCCTCCTCCAGGTACTGGGTGGTCAGCAGCACGGTCGTGCCGTCGTGCGCCAACTCCCGCACGGCGTCCCAGATCCCGTTCCTGCTGTGCGGATCGAGCCCGGTCGTCGGCTCGTCGAGGAAGAGCACCGCGGGCGGTACGAGCAGGCTCGCGGCGAGATCGAGCCGGCGCCGCATGCCGCCCGACCAGGTCCGCGCGGGGCGGCCCGCGGCCTCCGTCAGGCCGAAGCGCTCCAGCAGCTCGTCGGCCCGGGACCGGGGCGCGCGCAGCAGCTTCGCGAACAGCCGCAGATTCTCGACGCCGGTCAGGTCACCGTCGACCGAGGCGTACTGCCCCGTGACGCCGATCCGCCGGCGCACGCCCTCGGGGTCGCGCATCAGGTCGTGCCCCGCCACCCGGGCGCTGCCGGCATCCGGCGCGAGGAGTGTGGTCAGCACCCGCACGGCCGTCGTCTTCCCCGCCCCGTTCGGCCCCAGCACTCCGCAGACCCGGCCTTCCGGTACGGCGAGATCCAGCCCGCGCAGGGCGTGCACCTCGCCGAACCGCTTCTCCAGACCTTCACTAAGTACAGCGTACGTAGTCGTCATGCGATCGACCATACCTCACTACGTACGGCGTACGTAACTAAGATGGTGGGCGAGGTGATGATCGATGGCGGGCCGAGCGGCCGAACCCGAAGTGATCTGGGCGCGCCCCGAGCGCACGGGCCGCGGCCCGAAACCGGCGTACACGCGCGGCGACATCGCGTCGGCCGCGGTCCGTCTCGCCGACACCGACGGCATCGACGCGGTCTCCATGCGCCGCATCGCCGGTGAGCTGGGCTGCGGCACGATGTCGCTCTACAACTACGTGCCGCGGAAGGAAGACCTGTACGAGCTGATGATCGACACGGTCAGCGGCGAGTACGAACTCAACGCCCCGAGCGGCGACTGGCGTGCGGACATGCTCGCGCTCGGCCGCCAGACCCGGGCGATCATGCACCGCCACCCGTGGCTGACCCGGCTGATGTCCACCGTCTACGGATACAGCCCCAACGCCCTGCGCTATCTGGAGCACTGCCTCGGCTGCCTGGACGGCCTCGACGCGCCGTACGGCACCAAGATGGAGCTGATCGCGATGGTCAACGGCACGGTCATGTGCACCGTCGCCAATGAGCTGGCCATCGCCGAGCGGAGCCGTTCCCTGCCCTGGTCCGAGGAGCAGGAACAGGCCGTCCGGGGCGCGTACCTGTTCGACGCGGTGGCTGCCGGGGCCTACCCGCGCCTGGCGGCGACGCTCGCCGAGGGCGGCCCGCCCCCCGACGCGGACGAGAGTTTCGACCGCGTCCTCGCCCGCGTGATCGACTCCTTCGCTCCCCAGGCCTAGCCAGGGCCTGTCGTTCGGATCACGTCCTGGGGCGGCCGGACATGGCCTAGAGGAGCGCGAACTGGCCCTCGGGCCCCTCCTCCTGATGGTCCAGTACGGACGCGGGGCGCCGGGCCGCGCCGTCCACCGGCAGCACCCCCGCGGCACGCAGTTCCTCGTCCGGCAGCGGCTCCCGCGCCGCCCGGTCCTGCGCCGCCCAGTCCTCGCGTTCCGCGGCCACTTCGCCCAGCAGCGCGAGCACCGTGATCAGCTCCAGCAGCTCCGAGGTCCACTCCTGCGGCCACCCGGCGGGCCGGATCGCCTCCAGCGTGCCGGGCTCCGGCTCGGTCGTCCGCCGCTCGAACCAGTGCTCCAGCACCCGCACACCGCCCACCTGGAACTCCCAGGCCTCCGGAGGCACCGGCGCGATCCGCCCCTCGTCGAGGAACAGAGCCTCCTCCTCGCGGTCGTACGACAGAGTCCCCGGCCGCGCCGGAATGGCGGCCCGTACGTAGGGCCGACGGCCGCCGGGCAGCCTGGGCCGCTCACCGCCCCGGGCGCCGCGCAGCTGAATCCCGACGATCCGCCGCCCCAGCTCCACTCCGCGGGCCCACACGAGCGGATCGGCGGTCAGGGGCACCTCGCAGCCCCGCGGCGTCGCCCGTCCGGCAGCCGCGGCCCAGGCCAGCACGTCCTCGGCGGTCACCGGGTGCCCGTACCGCGCCTGGAGCAGCGGCAGCAGTCCCGGCGCGAGATTCGGTTCACGCCCGCCGGGTCTGCGGTACAGCGGGCGTATGCGACCCGGGCGGCCGGCGGGGGAGCGCCCCTCCGGCAGGACGGCCGAGACCAGCAGCGCGGGGCCTTCCGCCGCCGGCACGTACCCCTGCTCCACGGCGAACAGCTGATGCCCGTCGGTGACGCGCCACAGCTCGGGGCGTGCGACGTCGATCAGCCGGTGGTCGGGGATCAGCCACTGCTCGTCGAAGGGTCCGTGCGCGATCCGCACCGGTTCCGGGCAGGGCCCGTCCTCCCGTACGAACCGCGAGGTGCCGGTGGTCTGCCCCGGCAGGGCGGCGATGGAACTGCCCAGGCTCCGCGCCCGTGTCTCACGGAACAGAGTCGCCCGCTCCCCGCCCCCGGCCGTGACCACCGCATCCCACCGGGCCCGCAGGGTCCGCACGCCGGGCGCGACCACCCAGCTCCGCCCCAGCCGCATCGGCCCGGTGGACCAGGGCATCAGGTCGTCCAGCAGCATGGCGGCGATCACTCCGCCTCGACGGTCACCGAGAACGAGAAACGGTCCCCCCGGTACCGGATCCGCGCCACGTCGACCACTTGCCCCTCCTCGTCGTACGTCACTCCGGTGTAGTGGAGGATCGGCGACAGCAGGGGCACCTGAAGCAGCTCCGCCGTCTCCGGGTCGGCGAGCCGGGCCTCCACCGTGTCCGTGATGCGGCTGATCCGTACCCCCACGACATCGCGCAACACCTTGGTCATCGGCCAGCGTTCCAGGTCCGCGACATCGAGGCTCGTCGCGATGTCCGGCCGTACCGCGTTCTCCGCCCAGTTGGTCGGCTCGCCGGTCTCGCCGTCGCACCGCAGCCGCCGGTACGTCACGACCTCCTCGGCGCCCGGGAAGAACTCGGCGAGATCACCCGGAACGGCACCCGGCCCATGCCCCAGGATCGTCGTACGCTCGCCCGACTGCTGGGCCACGATCGCGTCGATCGAGCCCAGCAGCCGCCTCGGTGCGCTCCGCCGCGCCCCCGGCTCGATGAAGGTGCCGCGCCGCCGGTGCCGGCTGATCAGGCCTTCCGTCTCCAGCTCCTTGAGCGCCTGCCGCATGGTCAGCACGCTCACGCCGTAGTGCTCGGCGAGCTGCTCCTCCGTGGGCAGCCGCAGCGGATCGTGCGGCCGGCGGCCGAGTATGGAGGCGCGGAGCGACTGCGAGACCTGATACCAGAGCGGCAGCTTGCGGTTCAGGACGAGCGAGTCGGGGGCGAAGGCGGTCACGGCAACTCCGTATCAGATCCGGCATCAGGACCGGAAGTGGCGCTCCAGACCCTGCCACACGCTGTCGTACCCGCCCTGCAGGTGGTCCGCGTTCGCGGCCTGGGCGGTCGCGGTCACCGGCCAGCGCGTCTCGAACATGAAGGCAAGCCCGTCGTCGATCTTCTGCGGCTTCAGCTCCGCGGCGCTCGCCCGGTCGAAGGTCTCCCGGTCGGGTCCGTGCGCCGACATCATGTTGTGCAGTGATCCGCCGCCCGGGACGAAACCGCCCTTTCCGGCCGTCTTGGCGTCGTACGCGCCCTCGATGAGGCCCATGTACTCGCTCATCACATTGCGGTGGAAGTACGGCGGCCGGAAGGTGTCCTCGCCGACCAGCCAGCGCGGGGCGAAGACCACGAAGTCCACACCCGCCAGTCCCGGGGTGTCGCTCGGCGACGTCAGCACGGTGAAGATCGACGGATCGGGGTGGTCGTAGGAGATGCTCCCGATGACATTGAAGGTCCGCAGGTCGTAGACGTACGGCAGATGGTTGCCGTGCCAGGCGACGACGTCCAGCGGTGAGTGGTCGTACGTGGCGGTCCAGAGGTTGCCGCAGTACTTGTTGACGACGTCGACCGGGCCCTCGACGTCCTCGTACGCGGCGGCGGGCGCCCGGAAATCCCGCGCGTTGGCGAGCCCGTTCGCGCCGATCGGACCCAGGTCGGGCAGGACGAAGGGCTGCCCGTAGTTCTCGCACACATAGCCGCGGGCGGTCTCGTCCAGCAGCTCGACGCGGAACCGCACGCCGCGCGGGATCAGTGCCACCTCGCCCGGCCGGGCGGCGAGCAGGCCCAGCTCGGTGCGGAGCAGCAGCCCGCCCCGCTCGGGCACGATCAGCAGCTCGCCGTCCGCGTCGCTGAACACGCGCCGCTCCATGGAAGCGTTGGCGTGGTAGAGGTGCACGGCCATGCCGGCACGCTGGGCGGCGTCCCCGTTGCCGCCGAGGGTCCACAGACCGGCCAGCCAGTCCGTGCCGGGCGCGGGCTCCGGCAGCGGGTTCCAGCGGAGCCGGTTGGGGTCGGGCACCGTCTCGGTGAAAGGCGCGCTGCGCAGCGCGCCGTTGTCGACGCGGACGAACGGGGGATGCGCGGCCGACGGCCGGATCCGGTACAGCCAGGTGCGCCTGTTCCGGGCGCGCGGCTCGGTGAACGCGGAGCCGCTCAGCTGCTCCGCGTAGAGCCCGAGCGGGGCCCGCTGAGGCGAGTTCCGCCCGTGCGGCAGTGCGCCCGGGACGGCCTCCGAGCTGTGTTCGTTGCCGAAGCCCGACAGGTACTCCAGTCCTTCGGCCGTCTTCCTCG
>NZ_JBSGZO010000407.1:0-7956 GCF_053611045.1 Streptomyces sp. NPDC054841
CAGCACCGCGCCGCCCCCGCACCCCCGGCGGCGCACCACGTCAGCCTTGCTTCACTTGACGATGTTGCCGATCTTCGGCGCGGGCTCGTTCTTGTAGTTGGCCGGGCCGAAGTTCGCCTTCACGGCCGCGTCCCACGATCCGTCCTTGACCATCTTCTCCAGCGCCGCATCGATCTTCTTCTTGAGCTCGGCGTCGCCCTTCTTCAGGCCGATGCCGTAGTTCTCGTTGCTCATCTTGAAGCCGGCGAGCTTGAACTTGCCCTTGAACGCCTCCTGCGCCGCGTAGCCGGCGAGGATGGAGTCGTCCGTGGTCAGCGCGTCAATGACCTTGTTCTCGAGGCCGGTCAGGCACTCGGAGTAGCCACCGTACTCCTGCAGCTGCGCCTTCGGGGCGAGCTTGTCGTGGACGTTCTGCGCGGACGTTGAGCCGGTGACCGAGCACAGCTTCTTGCCGTTCAGGTCCGCCGGGGACTTGAAGGAGTTGTCGTCGGCGCGGACCAGGATGTCCTGGTGGGCCAGCAGGTACGGGCCGGCGAAGTCCACCTTGGCCAGGCGCTTGTCGTTGATCGAGTACGACGCCGCGATGAACTTGACGTCACCGCGCGAGATGGCCGTCTCGCGGTCGGCGCTCTTCGTCTCCTTGAAGACGATGTCCTTCTCGTCGTAGCCGAGTTCCTTGGCGACGTACGTGGCGACCTCGACGTCGAAGCCGGTGTACTTGCCGTCCGGGGTCTTCAGGCCGATACCGGGCTGGTCGATCTTGATACCGATCGTGATCTTCCCGCCGCCGGCGGAGCCGCCGCCCGCGGCGTCGTCCTTCTTGCCGGAGCCACAGGCGGTGGCGGCGAGGGCGAGCGAGAGCACGGCGGCCGAAGCGGCGGTGACCTTACGAAGCTTCATGGTGACTTCCCTAGAGTTGACGCGATGAGGTGATCAGCTGATCCAGGACAGACTCAGTGGTGCAGGATCTTCGAAAGGAAGTCCTTGGCCCGGTCGCTGCGCGGGTTGCTGAAGAACTGGTCGGGTGTGGCCTCTTCGACGATCTTGCCGTCCGCCATGAACACGACCCGGTTGGCGGCGGACCGCGCGAAGCCCATCTCGTGGGTGACGACGACCATGGTCATGCCGTCGCGCGCCAGCTGCTGCATGACCTCGAGCACCTCGTTGATCATCTCGGGGTCGAGGGCGGAGGTGGGCTCGTCGAAGAGCATCACCTTCGGGCCCATCGCCAGCGCCCTGGCGATCGCGACACGCTGCTGCTGGCCGCCGGAGAGCTGCGCCGGGTACTTGTCGGCCTGCGAGCCGACGCCCACCCGGTCGAGCAGCGCGCGCGCCTTCTCCTCGGCGGCCTTCTTGTCCGCCTTGCGGACCTTGAGCTGGCCCAGCATGACGTTCTCCAGCACCGTCTTGTGTGCGAAGAGGTTGAACGACTGGAAGACCATGCCGACGTCGGCGCGCAGCCGGGCCAGCTCCTTGCCCTCCTGGGGCAGCGGTTTCCCGTCGATCGTGATCACGCCGGAGTCGATCGTCTCCAGCCGGTTGATGGTTCGGCACAGCGTGGACTTGCCGGACCCGGAGGGCCCGATGACCACCACGACCTCGCCGCGCGCGATCGTCAGGTCGATGTCCTGGAGCACATGCAGCGCGCCGAAGTGCTTGTTGACGTTGCTCAGTACGACCAGGTCCGCCGCCGCCGGTACGGCGTCCTCGGCGCCCTTGGTCACTGACACTCCGCTCATCGGCTTCTTGCTCCGTCCTCCTCGGTTGGGAGGACAGTAGTGACGCACAACGACCAGCGTCATTACATCTGAGGGGAAATTGAGCATAACGATCCGGCTTCGGCCGGACACTCAGGGTGAACAGGGCGGTGGTCGCCGTACCGGGTGGGTAACAGAAACCCTGGTGCAACGGGATGCCTCTTGACTCATCGGGCGGCAATCAGCGTTCATGCCCTGTACACACGCGAGAGCTATGACCTGAGGGAGGCCCGTGAGGCTGCTGCTCGTCGAGGACGACGACCATGTCGCGGCCGCCCTGTCTGCGGTGCTCGCCCGGCATGGATTCCAGGTCACCCACGCCCGCAGCGGCGAGGAGGCGCTCCAGGCCGTGCTGCCCGCTGCCGCCGGGGGCAAGCCGCCTTTCGGTGTCGTCCTGCTCGACCTCGGACTGCCCGACCAGGACGGCTACCAGGTCTGCGGAAAGATCAGGAAACTCACCTCGACCCCGGTGATCATGGTGACCGCGCGGTCCGACGTACGCTCCCGGATCCACGGCCTCAATCTCGGCGCCGACGACTACGTCGTCAAGCCCTACGACACAGGCGAGTTGCTCGCCCGCATCCACGCCGTCAGCAGGCGTACCGCACCCGGTGAGGACGCGGCCGCGGCCTCGGACAGCGCCCTCCGGCTGGGTTCCGTCACCATCGAACTTCCCACCCGCCGCGTCAGCGTCGACGGCACGGCCGTACAGCTGACGCGCAAGGAGTTCGACCTGCTGGCGCTGCTCGCCCAGCGGCCCGGTGTCGTCTTCCGGCGCGAGCAGATCATCAGCGAGGTGTGGCGCACGAGCTGGGAGGGCACAGGACGGACGCTCGAAGTGCACGTCGCGTCGCTGCGCTCCAAACTCCGTATGCCCGCCCTCATCGAGACCGTACGCGGCGTCGGCTACCGCCTGGTCGCACCCGCCGCGTAAAGGCATCCGCTTCCCTTGCGTACCCGCCTTCTCCCTCTGCTCATCGTCCTCATGGCGGGCGTGCTGCTCGCCCTGGGCTTCCCGCTCGCCGTGAGCCTCGCCGCGGCGGAGCAGCAGCAGGTCGTGGTCGACCGGCTGGACGACACCGCGCGGTTCGCCGCCCAGGCCCAGTTCGTCACCGACGGCATCTCCGGACAGGACGAGCGCCGGGCCACCCTCGAGGACGAACTGACCCGCTACAACGACGTGTACGGGATGTACGCCGGCGTCTTCTACCGCAGCGACGTGCCCATGGCCCGCGCCCCCTGGTTCTGGGAGATCCCCCCTTCCGGTGATGGCCGCCGGGCCTTCGAGGAGGCGCTGCTCGGCCGCCGCAGCCACGATCCGCCGCAGGTGTGGCCGTGGCAGCGGGACGCCCGGATCGTCGTCGCCTCGCCGGTCGTACGGGACGGCGACGTCGTGGCGGTCGTCGTCACCGACTCGCCTACCGGACAGCTGCGTTCACGCATTCTGAACGGCTGGCTGCTGATCGCGGCGGGCGAGTCCGCGGCGATGCTGCTCGCCGTCGGCGCGGCGGTCCGGCTCACCGGCTGGGTGCTGCGTCCCGTCCGCATCCTCGACGCCGCCACCCACGACATAGCGACCGGCAGGATGAACTCGCGCGTGGCGGCGGCCGGTGGGCCCCCGGAGCTCAGGCGTCTGGCCCGTTCGTTCAACGAGATGGCCGACAACGTCGAGGAAGTGCTGGAGCAGCAGCGCGCCTTCGTCGCCGACGCCTCCCACCAGCTCCGCAATCCTCTTGCGGCGCTGCTGCTGCGGATCGAGCTCCTCGCCCTCGAACTGCCCGAGGGGAACGAGGAGATCGCGTCCGTCCGTACCGAGGGCATGCGGCTCGCCCAGGTGCTCGACGATCTGCTGGATCTGGCGCTGGCCGAGCACGCCTCCGCCGAGATCCGGCTCACGGACATCGGCGCGCTGGCGGCCGAGCGGGTCGCGGCCTGGCGCCCGCTCGCGGAGGAGAAGGGCGTACGGCTCACCGGGCACGGCCCCGCGGTCACTGCCTGGGCGGACCCGATCGCGCTCTCCAGCGCCCTCGACGCCGTGATCGACAATGCCCTGAAGTTCACGCCCGGGGGAGAGGAGGTCACCGTCACGGCCTCCGCCGACGGGGAGACCTCGACGATCGTGATCACCGACGGCGGCCCCGGGCTCACCGAGGAGGAGCTGACCCGGATCGGTGACCGCTTCTGGCGCAGCGGCCGTCATCAGAACGTGAAGGGCTCGGGCCTCGGTCTCTCCATCAGCCGTGCGCTGCTCTCGGCGGGCGGCGGCTCGATCGCCTACGCGCACCACGAACCGCACGGCCTGCGGGTGACGGTCTCGGTGCCGCGGACGCCTCCGGCGGCCTGAGCGGCGTGGAGGCGGCTCCAGGGAGCCGCGGGGGAGGGCAAGGGGCCTGCTGGGCGCCGGTGCAGGCCGGGAGGCCTGCCAACGTCCCGGCCGCGCCGTAGGGCCGGGCCGTCCGCAGACGGCCCTAACGGCCTACGGCTTGACCGGGCGGTGGTTCCGGCGCCTCTGTGGCTTGGCCGAGCGGTAGTACCGGCTACGGCTTGGCCGAGCGGTAGTACCGGCGTGCCCCGTCGTGCAGCGGCAGCGGGTCGGTGTAGATAGCCGTCCGCAGGTCCACCAGCTGCGCGGGATGTACCTCGCGTCCGATCCGATCCCGGCTGTTGATCACGGTGCGGGTGAACCGCTCGGTCAGCTCCGGGTCCGCACGGTCGGTGGTGACCAGCAGATTCGCGACGGCGACGGTCTGCACCGGGGCCCTGGCGCCCATCTTGGGGTAGGCATCGGAGGGGATGACCGCCGAGTGGTAGTAGCGCGTCGCCTCACCCGTGGTGTGGACCCGGCGGATCAGTTGGTCCTCGACCGGAACCAGCCGGACCGGGAAGCGCTGCGACAGGTTCTGCACGGCACCGGTGGGCAGCCCGCCCGACCAGAAGAAGGCATCCAGATCGCCCCGCTCCAGGAGGCCCGGCATGGTGTCGATGCCGGCGGAGAGCGGACTGACGTCCCGCTCGGCATCGAGGCCCGCCGCCGTCAGCACCCGCTCGGCGATGAGTCGGACACCCGAGCCCTGCTGGCCGACGCCCACGCGCTTGCCGCGCAGGTCCGCCGGGGTCTGTACGGAGGAGCCCTGCGGAACGACCAGCTGTACGTAGTCGTCGTACAGCCGCGCGCAGCCGCGCAGCCGGTCCGAGCCCGGCTTGGCATCGCGCTGGTACTTCGCCACCGCGTCCGCGGTGGCGATGGTGAAGTCGGCCTCACCGCTCGCCACCCAGGCGAGGTTCTGCTGCGACCCCTCGCTGGTCCGCAGATCTATCGAGACCTTCGGCAGATCGCGGGCGAGCGCGCCCTCCAGCAGCTCGCCGTAGCGCTGGTAGACCCCGGTCTTCACGCCCGTACTGAACGTGAGCCGCCCGCTCGGCGTGCTCTCGCCGAGCGGCAGCAGCCACCACAGCAGCAGCCCGCACACCACGGCCAGTGCGGCGGAACCCTGCAGGGCGCGGCGGCGGCTGATTCGGGACAGGGCCGTGGACATGGCGCGAATCCTGCCATCTCGTTTCCCGTGATGGCCAGGCCCCCCTGGCGGAGGCTCCCTCCGGACGGCCCCGCCGCCCGGATCGGTACGCGCAGAGTGCCTGGAGAAGCTCGTCGACCGTCCACCACCGATCCGAAGGCCCAGGGCCGGACCCCGCCCGGGATCCCAGCGGCCCGATCCCCCGACCGGCTCGGGGCCAGGGCTTGCCCGGCGCCCCCTTACCCTGGAGGAATGACCAGCAGCGACCGGAGCGAAGCAGTGGACGTCAAGGGAACATACGAAGTGCGCACCTACGGGTGCCAGATGAACGTCCACGACTCCGAGCGGCTGTCCGGCCTGCTTGAGGACGCAGGCTACGTCCGCGCGCCCGAAGGCGCCGGCGAGGGTGAGGCCGACGTCGTCGTCTTCAACACCTGCGCGGTACGCGAGAACGCCGACAACAGGCTCTACGGCAACCTCGGCCGGCTCGCCCCGATGAAGGCCAAGCGGCCCGGGATGCAGATCGCCGTCGGCGGCTGCCTGGCCCAGAAGGACCGCGACACCATCGTCAAGAGGGCGCCGTGGGTCGACGTCGTCTTCGGTACGCACAACATCGGCAAGCTGCCGGTGCTGCTGGAGCGCGCCCGCATGCTGGAAGAGGCGCAGGTCGAGATCGCGGAGTCGCTCGAAGCCTTCCCGTCGACGCTGCCGACGCGCCGCGAGAGCGCGTACGCCGCGTGGGTCTCCATCTCCGTCGGGTGCAACAACACCTGCACGTTCTGCATCGTCCCCGCACTGCGCGGCAAGGAGAAGGACCGCCGGCCCGGAGACATCCTCGCCGAGGTCGAGGCGCTGGTCGCCGAGGGCGTCTCCGAGATCACCCTGCTCGGCCAGAACGTGAACGCGTACGGCTCCGACATCGGTGACCGCGAGGCGTTCTCGAAGCTGCTGCGCGCCTGCGGAAGGATCGAGGGGCTGGAGCGCGTCCGCTTCACCTCCCCGCACCCCCGCGACTTCACGGACGACGTGATCGCCGCGATGGCCGAGACGCCGAACGTGATGCCCCAGCTGCACATGCCGCTGCAGTCCGGTTCGGACACGGTGCTGAAGGCGATGCGCCGCTCGTACCGGCAGGAGCGTTACCTGGGCATCATCGAGAAGGTCCGCGCGGCGATTCCGCAAGCCGCGATCTCCACCGACATCATCGTGGGCTTCCCCGGCGAGACCGAGGAGGACTTCGAGCAGACCATGCACGTCGTGCGCGAGGCGCGCTTCGCGCAGGCCTTCACCTTCCAGTACTCGAAGCGGCCCGGCACCCCGGCCGCCGAGATGGACGGACAGATCCCCAAGGAGGTCGTCCAGGCGCGCTACGAGCGACTGGTCGCGCTCCAGGAGGAGATCTCCTGGGAGGAGAACAAGAAGCAGGTCGGCCGGGTCCTCGAGGTCATGGTCGCCGAGGGCGAGGGCCGCAAGGACGGCGCCACGCACCGCCTTTCCGGCCGCGCCCCCGACAACCGCCTGGTCCACTTCACCAAGCCCGCCGAGGAGGTCCGCCCGGGCGACGTGGTGACCGTGGAGATCACTTACGCAGCCCCGCACCACCTCCTCGCCGAGGGCGAGACGACGCCTGTCCGCCGCACCCGCGCGGGCGACGCCTGGCAGAAGCGCAACGCCGCACCGCCGGAGCAGCCGGGCGTCATGCTCGGCCTCCCCACGGTGGGCGTCCCGGCCCCGCTGCCCGCTCCGACCGGCGGCTGCTCGGCAGTCGGCTGACGACGACAGTGCCCGCCCGGCCGTCCCGGGCGGGCGCGATGCGGTTACCGGCGCACGACTGCCGGAGCGCGCCGGGGTGCTGGGACCTCACCCGACCCCCACCACCGCCAGGCATTACGCTGCGATCATGCTTGTCGCCGCCGCCGTCTGCCCCAGCCCCCCGCTCCTTGTGCCGGATGTGGCTGCCGGCGCCGCGCCCGAGCTTGCCGCCACCAGGACCGCCTGCGCCGACGCCCTGAGCGTGCTGGCCGCCTCTCGGCCGGACCGGCTCATCGTGGTCGGCCCCGCCGAGCCCGACGAGCTGGGCTCGTACCCCCAAGGCGCGCGGGGCTCCTTCCACGGGTTCGGCGTGGACGTCGACGTACACCTGGGCCCGGCCGACGGCCCGGCGCCGCAGCGTCCCCTTCCCGTGTCGCTCGCTGTCGCCGCCTGGCTGCTCGACCGCGCCCGGTGGGCCGGCGTCCCGGTCGAGGGACTCGGCGTCGACGAGCAACTGGCCGCGGAGCGCTGTGCGGAGACCGGCCGGGAACTCGCGGCCCGCGCGGACCGTGTCGCGCTGCTCGTGATGGGCGACGGCAGCGCCTGCCGCACCCTGAAGGCACCCGGCTATCTGGACGAGCGCGCGGCGGCCTTCGACGCCGAGGCGGCCTGCGCCCTGGGCGCGGCGGACACGGAGGCACTCACTGAGCTGGACGCGTCCCTCGCGCACGTGCTGAAGGCGGCCGGCCGTGCCCCCTGGCAGGTGCTCGCGGGCGCCGCCAAGGGTGCCGGCCTGGCAGGACAGCTGCTGTACGAGGACGCCCCGTACGGCGTCGGGTACTTCGTGGCCGCCTGGTCCTGAAGCACCGGAAGCACCCGCCTCCGAGGGCAGCTGAAACGGCGGACGGCCGCGGAGCCAAGCGCTCCGCGGC
>NZ_JBSGZO010000408.1:0-7955 GCF_053611045.1 Streptomyces sp. NPDC054841
GACCCAGACCATGTTGATGATCCCGGCCGCGACACCGGCGAGCAGTTCGAAGTAGACGGGACCGGCGAGCGCGACGATCCGTTTCCGATGCCCCATGGGCCCCCCATTTCTCGTGGTACCTCGAATCGAGGTATCCCGAAAAGAGGTACCATGAGTCGCCGGACACGACAACCGATGGGGAGCGGACGTTGCTGGAGCTGACGATCCTGGGATTCCTCAATGAACAGCCCCTGCACGGCTACGAGTTGAAGGAACGGATCAGAGGGCTGAGCGGCCATGTCCGCCCGGTCAGCGACGGCGCGCTCTACCCCGCGCTCACCCGCCTCGTGAAAGCCGGAAAGCTGGCGGAGCGCACCGAGGCGGGCACGAGCGCCGCGCCGCGCCGCATCCTGTCCCTCACCGGCACCGGCCGTGCCGCACTGCTGGAGCGGCTGCGCCACCCCAAGGACGCCGACATCACCGACGGGCAGCGCTTCTTCACGCTGCTCGCGTTCCTGGGGCAGCTGCCCGACCGCCGCGAGCAGGCGGCCGTGCTCCGCCGCCGCCTGGCGTTCCTGGAGACTCCGGCCAGCTTCTTCTACCGGGACGGCGAGCCGGTACGGGCGGAGGAGGCGGACGACATCTTCCGCCGGGGGATGCTGCGGATCGCCCGTGCGACGGGAACGGAGGAGAAGCGCTGGCTGGCGGAGGCGATCGCCGAGCTGGACGCTCCGGGCCACGGTTCGAGCCCGTCCGGGGGTCCCCCACGCCGCAGGGCGCAGGGCGCAGGGGGAGACTGACGCCGGAGACACGGGCCGCCCCTGCGCCGTACGGGGACGACAGTCGCCTTGGCGCCGTACGGGACGACGCTCGTCCCTGCGCCGCAAGGGGACGACAGTCGCCCCGGCGCCGTACGGGGACGACGCTCGCCCCGGCGCCGTACGGGGACGACAGTCGCCCCGGCGCCGCACGGGGACGGCAGTCGGCCCCGCCTCATCCCAGGCGCGCCCGCACGTACTCCCGCCAGTCCGCCGTGAACGCCTCCGCGTCCGTACCCAGCACCTCGTGGAGGCCCTTCGCCGGCCCGTCGTCGCCCACCGCCCGGTAGAACGCCGTCAGCCGGTCCTCACCCCAGCGCTCGGCGATCAGCTCGCACGCCAGCCAGGCACCCTCGTACGCGCGGCCGAGCGCCGCCGTGTCGCCGCCGAAGCGGAAGTCGGCGTCGGCGGGCAGACGGGCGGGGAGATCGCCGCGGCGGACCGCCCGCCGCAGTTCGGGTGCGGCCTGGCCGGCGGTGCGGTCGGTGCCGCGGTAGGCGGCCCAGTCGGCGAATCCCTCGGAGAGCCACATCGGGGTTCTGGCGGAGGTGTGCGCCCTGGTCGCGACATGGGCGGTCTCGTGGGTGAGGACGATCCGCCGGCCGAACTCGCCGAGCAGACCGTACGCCTCGGGGTTGACGACCACCCGGTCCGCCGGCGCCACCCCGCTCCCGCCGGTCTCGGCCGTGGTGACCGCCGCGATCCCCCGGTACCCCGCCGCGGGCGCGCCCAGCAGTCGCGCCATCGCGTCCAGCGAGGACGGCACCAGGACGACCACGCGCCCCGCCCACGCCTCGGGCCAGGCGGCCGAGACCGCGGGCACGGCCCGGTCCGCCTCCGCCGCGATGCGCCGGAGCCGCGCCCGGTCCTGGCCGACGCCGAGGACCAGGCTGTGCGCGCCGCGTACGACCTCGACGTCGCCCTGCTGCCACAGCTGCTGGCCGCCGCCGCGGTCCGGGCGGTCGGCGGTGACGTACCAGCGGCCGTCACGCTCGGCCAGCTCCAGGGTGCGGCCGGTGGTCACGGGCGCGCTGTCGTACCCGTCGAAGCGGTAGCGCAGCTGGGCCTCTGCGATGGCACGGCCGCCGGAGCGCCGCACGCCGGTTAGCCGGTACTCCCAGGAACGCAGCGGTATGTCCGTGAGGTTCGCGAGCTCCTTGCGCCCGGTTTCCCGCAGCTGCCGGGCGGAGGGGTCGAGGGCCGCGAGATACCCGGCCTCGTCGTGCCCGAGCACGGCCGCGGCCCGGGCGTCGAGCGTGCGCTGGATGTCACGGGTCGTGGTGTCGGGCGGCGTGGGCCCGGCGCAGCCGCCCGCGAGGGCGAGCAGCCCGGCGGCGACGAGCGCTGCCACCCGCCGTCCCGCCCTGCGTCCGAAGAACCCCTGACCAGCCACCCTGCCGATCGTATGCGAACCGCAGGGGCGCGCCGCCGTCGAAAGGGAGACCCCGCGGAGGCCCCGAGGAACGAAGGACCGAGCACGACCGACCGTCGACAGCGACTGAGGCGCCCCGGAGGTGAGCCGAAAAGTCGTTGAACCGCAGGGGCGCGCCGCTGCCGAAAGGGAGACCGCACGGAGGTCCCGAGGAACGAGGGACCGAGCACGACCGACCGTCGACGGCGGCTGAGGCGGCTCTGCCGCGGGTGTGCGATCAACTGGTCAGGGGCGGGTCACCGATGCGATCGGCATCATCCGCACGGGGTCGTAGCGCACGCTCGCCCCGGGATAGGGCGCGTGCACGACCTGGCCGTTGCCGACGTACATCCCGATGTGGCTGGCGTCGGAGCGGTACGTGACGAGATCGCCGGGCCTGGCCTCCGACAGCGGCACCTGCTGTCCGGCGTAACGCTGCGCCTGGGAGGTGCGCGGCAGCCCCACGCCCGCCTGGGCGTAGGACCACTGGGTGAGCCCGGAGCAGTCGAAGCTGTGCGGCCCGTTGGCGCCCCACACGTACGGCCTGCCGACCACGCTCCGGGCCGCCGCCAGGGCTGCGGCCGCCCGCGAGGAGGACGGCCCGGGGCCGCCGGACAGGTCTGGCAGTCCGTCGCCGCGGCCGGAGCGGGAGGCGCGTTCGTACGCCGCGCGCTCCGACAGGGGAAGGGAGTTCAGCAGCCGCCGCGCCTCGGCGAGCTTCGCCTCGACGCTGCGCTTGTGGCGGGCGACGGCGGACCGCGTGCGCTCCAGCTCGGCCAGCTTCAGGGTGGCTTCGGACCGCTCCTGGCCGAGCCCGCGCTGGGCCCGCTGGAGATCGCGCAGGGCGATGGTCTGGCGGGAGCTGAGCCGGTCGAGGAGCGCGGCCTTGTCGAGATACGTGTCCGGGTCCTCGGAGAGCAGCAGGGCGAGGGCGGGGTCCATGCCGCCGGAGCGGTACTGGGCGCCGGCCACCGAACCGAGCGTGCTCCGCATCCGGTTGATCCGCTCCTGGCCGCGTGCCGCCCTGTCCTGCGCCGCCGTCACCTGCTCGCGCAGTTCGTCGGCGCGCTCGTCGGCCTTGTTGTGCTGTTCCGTGGCCTTCTCGGCCTGCTCGAACAGCCGGTCGACGTTGGCCCGGGTGGCCTCGGGGGTGTGGACCGGGTCGGCGCCGGCCGGTGCGGTGCCGAGCGCGGCAGCGGCGGTCGCCACCGCGGCCGAGAGGAGGGTGACCCTGGCGCCTCGATTGAAACCGGACGCTGAGGATCGGCGATGGGACGCCACAGGAGCCGTACTCCCTTCCGCTGGACACAGCTTGGTCAGCTGTTGCGCGGCAGACAGTAACGGTGTGGACACGGAGCGACCAAAGGCCGCAAAGGGTACACACAGTGACGCCCCGCCGGAGATCACAGGTCACCGGCGGGGCGTGCTGTCAGCAGAGGGTCCCGCGATTCGCCCGATTGGGCGTCAACTACGGGGCGGCGATCAGATCCGGACGCCGAACTGGAAGGTGCCCATGTAGTCCATCGACTCGTAGCGGACGACGGCACCCGGCTTCGGGGCGTGCAGGATCTGGTTGTTGCCCGCGTACAGACCCACGTGCGACAGGCTGTTGAAGAAGACGAGGTCGCCAGGCTTGAGCTGGCTGCGGCCTATCTTCACACCGTCGTTCTGCTGGGTGTAGGTGGTCCGCGAGATGCTGATGCCCGCCTGGCGGTACGACCACTGCGTAAGCCCGGAGCAGTCGTACGAGTTGGGGCCCTCGGCGCCGGACATGTAGGGCTTGCCGAGCTGGCTCGCGGCGGCGTTGAGCGCGGCGGCGCCGCGCTGGGAGGCCGGGACCTCGTTGCCGAGGTCCACGCGGTCGCCCGCGTCGCGGCTGGCGCGCTGCTCCTCCTCCTGCATCTTCGCCCGCTCGGCGGCGGTCAGGGTGTTGAGGAGCTTCTGCGCGTCGGCGAGCTTGCCCTGGTACTTCTTCTTCTTCTCGCCCAGCGTCTTGCGGACGTCCTCGAGGTCGCCGAGCTTGCGGGCGGCCTCGGCGCGCTCCTGGGCGAGGGTGCGCTGCTTCGACTGGATGTTCTCCAGCGCGGCGGTCTGCTTGGCGCCGATCTGGTCGATCGCGGACGCCTTGTCGAGGTAGGTGTCCGGGTCGGAGGAGAGGAAGAGCTGGATGGCGGGGTCGACGCCACCGGAGCGGTACTGGGCGCTGGCCACCGAACCCAGGCTGTCGCGCAGGGTGTTGAGCTCGTCCTGACCGCGGGCGACCTTGTCCTGGATCGCGTCGATTTCCTTCTGGAGCTTGGTCTGCTGCTCCTTGGCCCCGTTGTACTCCTCGGTGGCCTTCTCCGCCTCGTGGTAGAGCGCGTCGACCTTCGCCTTGACCTCGTCCTTGCTCGGCTTGGCCGGGGCGGCCTGCGCGGCCTGGGAGGTCAGGGCGACTGCCGCGGCGGCGGTCGCGGTGAGCACGGTCACACGGGTGCGGCTCGGCTGCTTGGGACGACGGTGGGACGCCACGAAGGCGAGCTCCTTCTTCCTCGAGCCGCCTACCGGGCAGTGGGGGGTTGAATCCCCGGCTCCGTACAGAGTCAGCTCCCCCGCGAAATTGGGCTGAACTGCACGAAATCGGCGGTTCCTTCGCTGTCGTCCCGGGTGGACGATCAACCGCGCGAAGGTTCGAGGCCTGACCCTAGTGACCTTCTTGTGATCAGTTCAAATCCTCATGAGAAAAATCTGGCCCACGGAGCACATTCTTTACAGACACCACACGCGTAGTAGTGGCGACTTGACGGTACGTTCCGCGAAATCAGTCATCAGGCCTGTTAGTTACGAACGTCACTAGACGCGCGAAAGCCGCTTCAGTAGCAATACGGACGCGACGGGCCTGGCGCCCGCCTTCGCCACTCCGTCGGCGACCTCGCGGTCGGCGGAGACGACGACCACGGGCCGGCCGGGCGGCTCGGCCCGCACGAGCTGACGGATGAGCTCGTCCGCGGTCACGCCCGGCTTGGAGAACAGCACCCGCACACCGCGCGGCGGCGCCAGCAGCACCGGAGCGGCCAGCTCCGCGCCGTCGAAGACACAGGTGATCTCGGCGCCCGTCTGGGCCGCGAGCATCGCGAGACCGCCGAGGAGCCGCAGCCGCTGCTTCTCCAGAGGCATCGTCGGATAGCCGGTCTTGGTGACGTTGTAGCCGTCCACCACGAGATGCACCTGAGGCAGCGCGAGCAGCTGGTCGAGCAGTGCGGGATCGGTCTCGGAGAGCGCACGGGCCGCGATGTCCTTGGGACTCATACGGCCGGGCTCCACCGCGTCGACGGTGTCCGCGGGATGGAGGGACGCGGGCGGCAGAGCCAGTTCGCGGCGCAGTCCCGAGGCCGCGTCCAGCACGGTGTCCAGCAGCAGCCGTACGCGCATGTCCTCGATCGAGCGGCCCTCGCGGGCGGCTCTGCGGCTCGCCTCGACGGCCGACTCCGCCTCGCCGAGCCGGGCCTTGAGCCGACGCGTCTCGCTCTCGGCCGCGGACACCTGGGCGTGCGCCTCGGTCTTCGCCGCCTCGAGCTCGGCGGTGCTGCGGCGCAGGGCCGCCTCGCCGCGCTTCACGTCGCTCTGGGCGCTGCGCAGCTTACGGTGAAGCGATTCGGCTTCCTTGCGGGCGGCCTCCAGTTCGGCGCGCAGCCGCTCGCTCTCGGACCTGGTCTGCGCCCGGAGCCGGTCGAGCTCCTCGCGCAGCCGCTCCAGCTCTCGCCGGCCCTCCTCGTCGGCGCGCTCGGCGTCCGCGCGCTGGACCTCCTCGCCCGCGGCGGCCACCAGCTTCACCCAGCCGGCCGGGCGCAGTACGTAGGCGGCCGCGGCCACATCGACGGGGTCGGCGGCCGCGGGCAGCGATCCGGACTCCAGCGCACCGGTCAGCTCCGGCTGAGCCTCGCGCAGCCGCTCGCCGATGCGCTGGCGGAACAGCGGGTCGCCCTCCAGTGCGGCGGCCATGGCGTTGCCCGCGAACTTGGCGCGGCGGGTGGGGGTGAAGCGGGCGTACTGCCGCAACTGGGCGGGGAGTTCGGTGACGGTCAGCCCGCCGAAGGCGTCCGAGACCAGCGCGACGACCCGTCGCCGCACACCTTCCGGCAGCGGGCGGTCGAGCGCCTCGGCGGCGTCGCCGGCACCGGCCGGTCCGGCGCCGCTGTCAGGCTGCTCCACAATCCGTCACCCCACTGTCTCCCTACGGGCCCGGGCGCCTCCTGTCAGGAGCCGGTGCCCGGCCTGTCCACCAGTTCGATCTGGTCCGCGGCGTTGCACCAGCGGCAGCGGACCGACTCGATGGTCTCACTGACCACCTCCCGCTCCTCCACCTTGGGCTCGCCCGCGAGGTCCAGATGGACGTACTCGACGACCTTGGACGAACGCGTCACGTCGAAGCGGGTGAGATTGCCGCACAGGGTGCAGCGCCACCGGGTCAGGGCCGTCGGCATGGGTACCGTCGTCATCGTGCCGTCCTCTTCTGGTCGTGCGTACTGCCCGTAACCCTACGACCTCACGGGTACGCGGTGACACGGCGAGGCAGTCTGCCCCGATCGGTCCCGGTACGCCATGCTCTGGTCATGATCGATCGGCGGACAGCGGTACGGGCCGCGGTGACCGGCCCCGTGGTGACCTACGGAGTGATCGGTCTGTGCTGTCTGCTGTTCGTCATCGGTCCGGTTTCCGGACTCAACCCGTCATACGGCACCGGGGACACGCTGCTCGGCGCCCAGGCCTCCCACTTCGAACGCTGGGGCGTCATCCCGGACGAGCTGATGCGCAGCTCCCCGCGTGCGCTCCTCACCCCACTGACCGCGCTCTTCGTGCACGGCAGCTGGCTGCATCTGCTCGGCAACATGCTCTTCCTCTATGTCTTCGGCGCGATGACGGAGGAGCGCATGGGCCGCGTCCAGTTCACCCTCTTCTATCTCGGCTGCGGCTATCTGGCGCTCCTCGCGTACGCCGCGGCCAACGCGGACTCGGGCCAGACGCTGGTAGGGGCGTCCGGGGCGATCTCCGGGGTGCTCGGCGCGTTCCTGCGCCTCTTCCCCAGGACACGGGTGACGAGCCTCTTCCCCTTTCTGTTCTTCCTGCCGCTGCGCTTCCCCGCCTGGGCCGTCCTGATCTTCTGGTTCGTCCTGCAGTGGCTGGCGGAGGCGCAGAGCTCGTCGTCGGGGCCGGGGGTGGCGTATCTGGCGCATCTGGTGGGGTTCGGGATCGGCTTTCTCTACGCATGGGGCCGTTTCCGGCAGACGGCTAGAGTGAAAGCCCAAGCAGCGGCCACCGAGGGAGAAAGACAGCCGTGATCACTGCGATCGTGCTCATCAAGACCAGCGTGGACCGCATCCCCGAGATCGCCGAGGCGATCAACGCGGTGGAGAACGTCAGCGAGGTCTTCTCGGTCACCGGTACGTACGACCTGATCGCGATGGTCCGGGTCAGCAAGCACGAGGACCTGGCGGACGTCATCCCGGGCCACATCAGCAAGATCCCGGGCGTCGAGGCGACGGACACGCACGTCGCGTTCCGTACGTACTCCCAGCACGACCTGGAGGCGGCGTTCGCGATCGGCCTCGACGCGTAGGCCCTGTCCGGCGACCGGCCCGCACACCGGGCCCGTCCGGGGACACCCCCGGGCGAAGCTCCGGGAGAGTTCGAGCACGGACGCTCCGGAGAGACATCCCGTCGGCACGCGGCACGGTGCGCGCGAAGCGCTCGGCCGCGCCGGCGAATTC
>NZ_JBSGZO010000409.1:0-7955 GCF_053611045.1 Streptomyces sp. NPDC054841
GCCCGGCTGCGCGCAACGGACCCGGCGGCGGTTGCGTCGGCAGTGCCGGGTCAGCGGGCCCTGTCGGTCCCGCGCTCGGGCCTGTCGTCCGCTTCAGCGGGCTCAGGAGGCTCCGGTTCTGGGGCCGCTGAGCCGGGGGCGCCGTGCACGGCGGGGTCCGTGCGGGCGACCTCGGCACGGATCATGGCGTTCAGGGCGGCGTAGGGGTCGATGGGCATGGCTGTCTCCTTGCGTGTGCTGAAGGGCTGAGGGGGTGAGCGTCCGGAGCGGGACAGGGCACCTCGGGTGCCGGCCCCGTACGGCTCCTCAGCAACGCAGGACCACGAACCTCATGACGGGTGGCGCGGGCGGCGGCGCCCCCGCCGCGGCCGGGGCGTGCGGATACGCGTCGGGGGCGGCGTCCGTGGTGACGGCGGCGTCCCGCCCGCAGGCCGGTGCACGCCGCTGTTCCGCCCGGCCGGGCGGGGGCTGCTCCGTCTCGGACGTGTCCTGTGGTCCCTCACCCGCGGGATCGGCGGGTGAGGACGCCGGCGACGTGTGTTCCGCGCCGAGCTGGGGGACGGCCGCGGCGCCCGCCTTCGTACCGAGTACGGCGACGAGCGCCATCAGGACGGCGAGCACGACACGATCGGCACAGCGCACAAGACGGTTCACGGGGCACAACCTCCTGGACATGCCACCTGTGCCCGCGATCCACCCCGGCTCGCCGTCCGCGGCCGGTAATGCGCTCTTCCGGGGGACGTCCGTTAGGCCGAATCCCCTGCCCGTGCCGCCGCCCGGTGGTTGCGCGCCGACATCCACGCGAAGACGAGCACTCCAGCGAACAGGAACAGCACACCCTGGTAGACGGCCGCGTAACCCGCCCCGGCGACCAGCCACACCGAGAAGCCGGCGGCGACCGCCGCGAGGACCCCGTCACGTACGAGCCGGGCCCGGCTGACGCGGTGCGACTGGCCCGACGCCAGGTAGTAGATCTGCGCGGCCGTGGACAGCAGATACGGCACGGTCGCCGTGAACGTGGTGACGAGGACCAGGATCTCGAACACGCCGTCCGAGCCCACCGTGTAGTTGTAGACCGTCAGCAGCGAGGCCAGGACGACGGTCGCGAGCACCCCGGCCGTCGGCACACCGCGCCGCTTCCGGGCGAAGACGGCCGGGAACAGCCCGTCGCGGGCGGCCGCGTACGGCGTCTGGGCGCTGAGCAGCGTCCACCCGTTCAGTGCACCGGCCATCGACACGAGCGCCATGCAGGCCACGGCCGTACCGCCCCAGGCCCCGCCGAACATCGCGTTGACGGCATCGGAGAAGGGCGCGGTGGATTCGGTGAGCTTGTCATGGGCGACGGTGCCGAACACCGCGAGCGTGCCGAGCAGATAGAGGACGGCGGCGCCCACGGTGCCGAGGATGGTGGCCCGGCCGACATTGCGCTGCGGATCGCGGACCTCGCCGGCGCTCACCGCCGCGGACTCCACGCCGAGGTAGCTGAAGAGGAGGATCGCGGCGGAGGCGGAGAGCGCGCCGACCGTGCCGGAGCTGCTCGCCTCGAACGGGCCGAGGTTGTCCGCGTCGAAGAAGAACAGTCCGCCGACGGCGACGAGCAGCAGCGGTACGAACTTCATGACGGTCGCGACGAGCTGGACGGCACCGACGTACCGCGTACCGGCCAGGTTGGCGGCGGCGGGCAGCCACTGCAGGAACAGGGCCGCCGCGATCGTCGCGGGCGTGGAGTCATGGAGCGGTACGAGGACGTCGAGGTAGCCGACAGCGGCCACGGCGAGTGCCGCGTTCGACACCCAGGCCGTGATCCAGTACGACCACGCGGCCAGGAAGCCGGCGAAGTCGCCGAACGCCTCGCGGGCGTAGACATAGGGACCGCCGGTGCGCGGATGGCGCTCGGCGAGCCGCCCGAAGACGAGGGCGAGCGCGATCGCGCCGACGGTCAGAACGGCGAAGGCCACGAGGCTGATGGTCCCGTACGGCGCGACGGAAGCCGGGAGCAGGAAGATCCCGCCGCCGATGATGTTGCCCATGACCAGAGCCGTGGCGACGGGCAGTCCGAACCGCCGGGCGTGCCTGCTCGGCTCATTGCCCTGCTCTGCCCTCTGCTCAGCGCTCTGGTCTGCGCCCTGATCTTTGCTTTGCTCTTTGCGCTGTTCCCCGGCGGTGGCCGTGGTCGAGTCGTGCTGAGGAACAGTGCTGGTCATGAGGGTGGTACGCCTTTCTCCGTGCAAACCCGACCATGATCAGGGACGGTGAACGCTGCACCAAATCACTCACTTTTGTCCTGCCTGGCCCTGCCGGCCGCCGGAAAAGCTCCGTCCGCCGGGCGCGGCGACCGGCGATCCTCCACGGCTCCGAGCAGCACCTGCGGGCCCGGCGACTCGCCCCGGCACTCGTCAAGCCACCGTCGCAGCACCCGGTGCACCTGCTCCGCTCCCACCAGTTCCCCGCCGCCCGCGACCGGCTCGGAGAGCTCGCACGGTGAGAGGAGGAAGGGGTACGACTGCTCGCCGCCGAGCCCGCCGTGCGAGCCGATCTGCTCCTCGAAGGCGTGCACCCGGCCCGTCCCGGGTTCGTACACGGAGTTGACCATGATGTCCGCGACGTGCGGGAACGAGTCGGTGCGGCGGACGGCGTCGGCCGCACCGGGCCCGAAGGCGGCCATCGGCCCCGAGCCGTCGAGCGTGTCCACCGGCAGCTCCAACGTCCCCACCCCGTCCCTGCCGAGCACCACCGAGCCGTGCCGTTCGCTGCGCACCAGCAGGAAGCCGATGCCGGGATGGTTGGCGAGGGTGCGCAGCAGGGCGGGGTGGCGGCGGTCGATCTGCTCCCGGCTGAGCCGTCCCGGGACGCCGGGGAAGAAGATCAGGCCCAGGTTCCCGGAGGCCAGGACGACGGGGTCCGAGCCGGACGCCGGCCGTTCCCCGGCGTCCTCCTCCCCCACCGGCCGGCGCAGTGCGCTGCGCAGCGCGTCGCGGGCCGCGTCACGGGCCTCCGCGCCGCTCCTGGTGCGCCCTGCGCGACGCGACACCGGCAGCCCGCAACCCGCCCGGACGAGATCCTTCAGGGTCAGCCCGTACACGCCCTGGAACGTCTCGCCGGGGCTCTGGCCGTGGTCGGAGAGGAGCACGATCCGGTAGCTGCGGGGTGCGTGCTCGGCGGCTTTCGCGATCAGGGCGACGGCACGGTCGATCCGCTGGAGCACCTTCGCCGCGTCCCGGCTGTGCGGTCCGGAGTGGTGGGCGACCTCGTCGTAGCCGACGAGGTCGGCGTACACGGCGGTGCGTCCGGCCAGCATGTCGCCGATCACCGCGGCGGCCACCACGTCCCGCTCGACGACGGTCGCGAAGGCCCGGATGAAGGGGTAGAGCCCGCCGCGGCCGATCCGCGGCTCGTCGCCGCGCAGCCGGGAGCGGACCGACTGACCGATCTCGCGGACGACTTCGGCGACGAACGACACGGCGGTACGGACGGCGTTGGCGGGGTCGGAGAAGTAGGCGAAGTAGCCCGCCCGGGAGCGGTTGGCACGGCCGCGGCGGGCAGCCACGGAGAGCACCAGCGCGAGCTGGTCGGCGCCGCCGCTGAACAGATTGCCGCGGCTGGCCCCGTCCAGGCTGAGCAGTCCGGCGTCACGGGTCCTGGTCACCGCGCGCCGCTGGAGTTCGACGGCGCTCGCCGGACGGTTGCTGACCATGATCCGGCCGGTGTCCTTCTCGTACCAGCGGAATCCCGGGACGTCGTGGTTCGAGCCGTGCAGGATGCCGAGCTGGCTGGCGCCGGTCTGGCTGGACCAGTCCGTGCGCCAGCGGGTGAGCCGGTGCGACTCGTCGAGCCAGCGCGCCAGGGTCGGCATCAGCCCGTCCTTGACCGCCTGTACGAGCACGGCGTGGCCGACCCCGTCGAGCTGCAGGAACACCGTGCCGGGCGGGGCGCTGCCCGCGATCCGTTCACCGCGTCTGCGGCGCCGGCGGTGGGCGAGGCGGGAGAGGCGGCGCCGGTAGGCGTTGTCGTCACGGACGGCCAGCGCGGTGGAGGTGGCGGAGGCGACGGCGGACATGACGGCAGCGACCACGACGGCGGTCTCGGGGTCGGCCGCGCCGCGTCCGTCGGGGATCATCCAGAGGGCGAGCAGCAGCAGCGATCCATTGAGGAAGAACACCAGGAGCCCGAGCACCAGGGCCGGGACCAGCAGGAACGCCCGTACGACCAGGGGCCAGACCAGGGCGCTGAGCAGACCGAACGCGCCGGCCCCCCAGGCCGCGGTGATGGCCGTCCTTGTGATGCTGTCCCCGTCGTCGGACTGGAGCTGGAAGTCCGGCAGGGCCGCGGCGAGCGCGAGCAGCGTCAGGGTGGACACCGCCCACACCACGATCACCCGGAACAGGGCGCTGCCAGCGGTCCGCCATCGCCCTTCACCCACGCGCCGTCACAGCCTCTCGACTCGCCTCGGATCCAGCGTGGCACACAGCGCCGACAGGAACGGGGTCGAAGCCGCGGGCCCCGGCCCTGGCCCCGGGTCCGGGGTCCGGGGTCCGGGGCCTGAGGTCCTGGGCGCGTGTGAGGTCCGGGGTCCGAGCTCCGGGGTCCGAGGTGTGAGGTCCGGGGTCCGGGTCTGAGGTGTGAGGTCCGGGGTCCGGGTCTGAGGTGTGAGGTCCGAGCTCCGGGGTCTGAGGTGTGAGGTCCGAGCTCCCGGTCTGAGGTCCGGGGTCCGGGCGATGCGCCCGGTGTCGAGCCGCAGGCTCAGCAGCCGTCGTACCCGGCCGTCGGCATCGACAGCCGCCGGTGCACACTCGCCTTCATCGCGGCGTCGTAGGCGGGCTCGTCGAGCCCCGCGGTCTCCAGCCGTACGCCGCGGCGTTCGCATTCGGCGGAGAAGCCCGGCACGGAGGACAACGCCCGGGCGAGCACCCGCTCGTTGGGGACGACGAAGAGGTCGACCAGACCCGCCTCGACATCGGCCCACAGGCCACAGTGGTCGGGACGCAGCCCGTAGAAGAGCAGTTCCCTGATGACGACGTAGCCCTTGCCCGCGGCCCAGCGCGCGCACATGGCGTGCTGGCTGCGGGTGTCGACGAGAAAGGGATCGCTGTCGAGCTCCTCCAGCGGGGTCAGGCTGGCGATCGCCGCCACCCGCACGTCGTCTTCTGCGTCGTCCGGTACGTCGTCTCGTACGTCGTCCATGGACCGTCCCCCTGCGTCGGCTGTCGCGGGCGACACTACTCCGGCCGGGACCGCGCGAGGGAGGCGCACAACGGGGGCTGGCGGAAGACCGCCGGGCCTGCGAGCGCCTACGCTCGTACGCAGACGGCGGCCGGTCCCCGCGCCGGAGGCCGCCGGTGGACCGGGCCCCGAACAAGGAGGCAGCGCGTGCCGGTGAAGGTCACCTGGTGGGGTCACGCCACCTGCACGGTCGAGGACTCCGGGATCCGGGTGCTGACCGACCCGCTGTTCGTGGGCAGGCTCGCCCATCTGCGCCGTCGGCGCGGTGAGCTGCCGCCGCCCGAGGCCGCCGTCGCCGAGGCCGTGGTCGTCTCGCATCTGCACTCCGACCATCTGCATCTGCCGTCGCTCGCCCGGCTCGCCCCGGGCACCCTGCTGATCGTGCCGCGCGGCGCGCAGCGCGCGGTTCCCGGGCTCAGGAGGCTGGACGGGCTGCGGATCAGCGAGGTGGGGCCGGGCGACGAGGTGTCGGTGGAGGGACTGCTCGTACGGGCCGTGCCGGCGGCTCACGACGGCCGGCGGCTGCCGTTGGGGCCGCACCGCTCGCCGGCGCTCGGCTATGTCATCCATGGTGCGGCGCGGACGTACTTCGCCGGGGACACCGGGCTGTTCGACAGCATGGCGGACGCGGTCGGGCCGGTGGACGTGGCGCTGCTGCCCGTCGGCGGCTGGGGACCGTTCCTGGGGCACGGGCATCTCAACCCGGACCGCGCGGCGCGCGCTCTCGCGGCGCTCGCACCCCGTTCGGCCGTGCCCGTGCACTACGGCACGTACTGGCCGATCGGGATGGACGCGATCCGGCCGCACGAGTTCCACTCGCCGGGGGACGAATTCGCACGGAAGGCGGCTCGGCTCGCGCCGAGGGTGGCGGTGCACCGGCTGGGGCACGGCGAGAGCGTCCGGCCGGAGGTCGCCCTGTGACGATCGTGGACGTGGTGGCCGAGTTGCCGCCGGAGTCGACGCAGCAGGCCGTCGGCTATCCGTCGCTCTTCCTGCTGGTGGCGCTCGGGGCTCTGGTGCCGGTGGTGCCGACGGGGGCGGTGGTGAGCTCGGCGGCCGTGGTGGCGCTCCATCAGACGGCGCCGTTCTCCTTGCTGTTCGTGTTCCTGGTCGCGGCGTCCGCGGCGTTCCTCGGGGACATCTCGTTGTACTGGCTGGGAAAGCGCGGCGTCGGGTCCAGGAACGGCTCGAAGTGGCTGGTGGCACTGAGGGAACGTGCGACGCCGGACCGGCTGGCGCTGGCGCAGCGCAGACTCGACGAGCACGGTGCGACCGTGCTGGTGCTGTCCCGGCTGGTGCCGGCCGGGCGTATTCCGGTGATGCTGGCGTGTCTGCTGGCGCGGATGCCGGTGGGGTGGTTCGCGCGCGGCGATGTGCCGGCGTGCCTCGCGTGGGCGGCGGCGTACGCGCTCATCGGGATTCTCGGCGGGTCGCTGTTCGCCGAGCCCTGGCAGGGCGTGGTGGCGGCCGTGGCACTGACGGTACTGCTGGCCGGGGTGCCCGCGCTGTGGCGCAGAGTCCGGCGGACGCCCGGCTCGTCCGGTGATCAGCAAGCCTGAGGCCCCGGTCATCCGGTGGCCGGCCCGCGCGGGACCCCGGTCACCCGGTGGCCGGTTCGCGCGGGACCCCGGTCACCCGTCGGCCAGCACACGTGAGGCACCGACCGGCAGGTCCCACAGTTCGTCGCGCGGCCGGCCGGTGTGCTCCCAGGCGGTCAGCAGCCGGGTGACTGGCTCCATCACCGGCTCGGCGGAGAGCAGGAAGGTCGCCCAGTGCATCGGCGCCATGTTGCGCGCACCGAGGTCCTCGAAAGCTTGTACGGCCTCCTCCGGGTCGGTGTGCACGGTGCTGAGCCACCAGCGCGGCGCGTACGCCCCGATCGGCAGCAGCGCCAGATCGATGTCCGGGTGACGGCGGCCGATCTCCTTGAACCAGTGGCCGTATCCCGTGTCACCCGCGAAGTAGACCTGCCGGCCGAGCCGGTCGGTGAGGATCCAGCCGCCCCAGAGCGAACGGCATGTGTCGGTCAGGGTGCGCTTGGACCAGTGGTGCGCCGGTACGAACTCGAAGCGGACCGTGTCCGAGCCGTTCCTGGCGGGGAGCTCGGCCGCCTCCCACCAGTCGAGCTCGGTCACCCGGGTGAACCGCCGGCGCCGGAACCAGCGGCCGAGGCCCGCCGGGACGAACAGGGGGGTGCGCCTGGGGAGCCGGGCGATGGTCGGGGCGTCAAGGTGGTCGTAGTGGTTGTGGCTGATGACGACGGCGTCGACGGTGGGCAGATCCTCCCAGCGGACGCCCACCGGGGTCAGCCGGGCCGGGGTGCCGAGGATCCGGCGGGACCAGACGGGGTCGGTGAGCACGGTCAGCCCACCGATCGCCAGCACCCAACTGGCATGCCCGGCCCAGGTGACGGCGACCGTTCCCGGGTCCGCGGCGGGCAGCGGCCCGGGCGCGAACGGCAGTTGCGGAATGTCCCTGAGCCCGGCGGCCGCGGGCCGCAGCGTGCCCTCCTTGGCCAGTCTGGCCATGGCCCGCACCCCGGGCAGCGGCGCGGTGAGCCGGTCGGCGAACGATCTCGGCCAGCGACGGGTGAGTCCGAGGGGCCGCAGGCCGGTGGTGTCAGCGGCGCCGGCGCCGGTGGTGCTCGTCGCTCCGGCCGGCCTCGGCCGGGCGCCGGGAGCGGTCCGGGTACCGGGACCAGGGCCGGTACCAGGACCAGGGCCGGTACCAGGACC
>NZ_JBSGZO010000410.1:0-7932 GCF_053611045.1 Streptomyces sp. NPDC054841
TCGCACGAAGGGCGCGGAGGCTGCTTCGGTACTGCTGGGAGACTGTTTCGGTACTGCCGCGGAGACTGTCTCGGTGCTACTTCAGAGCTCCCGCCGTCAGACCGGCGACGACCTGGCGCTGGAAGATGACGTACGCCGCCAGCACCGGCAGCATCGCCATCACCAGTCCGGCGAACAGCCCGGACCAGTCGCCCTTGTACCCCTGGCTGACCGCCAGCTGGACCAGGCCCTGGGAGAGCACCTTGTTCTCCTGCTCGGTGTTCAGCACCGTCGGCAGCATGTACTGGTTCCACTGCCCCAGGAAGTTGAAGATCCCGACGCTGATCAGGCCCGGCTTGGCCATCGGCAGCATGACCTGGAAGAACGTCCGGGTGTGCGAGGCCCCGTCGATCAGCGCCGCCTCGGCCACCGAGGTCGGCAGCGTACGGAAGAAGGCTGTCAGGAAGAACACGGTGAACGGCAGCGAGTAGGCGATGTAGACCAGGATCAGGCCGTGGATCGTGTTCAGTAGCTGAATGTTGTTCATGACGTAGAACAGCGGGACCAGCGCGAGCATGATCGGGAAGCTCATTCCTCCGATGAAGAGGAAGTAGATGAAGCGGTTCCCCGGGAAGTCGAAGCGGGCGAGGACGTACGCCGCCATGGAGCCGAGGAGCAGCGTGCCGGCCAGCGACCCGGCCACGACCAGGATCGTGTTGAGGAAGTAGTCGCTCATGTGCGCCTGGCTCCAGGCGCGCGACCAGTTCTCGAAGTGCAGCCTGTCCGGCAGCGACCACGGCGAGCTGAAGATCGCGTTGTCGTCCTTGAAGGACGTCATGACCGCCCAGAGCAGCGGCATGACGACCATGAAGGCCCAGAGGATCAGCATGCCGTGCGAGAAGACGTTGAGGACCTTGCCCTCGCCGCGCTTCCTCTTCGCCGGAGCGGACAGTTTGGCCACCGGCAACGGCTCGTCCGAGCGCGGGGCGGGACGGATGTCGTCTGTGACCTTCACCGGGAATCACCTCGTGCTGTCATTCCGGCCGCCTCGGCCGAGCTGCCGTTCTGCCGGGGGTCCGGGGGCCCCGCGACGGGGTCGCAAATGTATTCGTCCCCGGGAAAACACTGCATCTCAGTACTCCAGCCGCTCGCGCCGGCCCAGCTTCATCACGACGGCCGCGAAGGCCAGCGTGACGACGAGCAGGGCGACGCCGATCGTGGTCGCATAGGCCGCCGCACCGTCGCGGAACGCCGACTGGTACACGTACAGCACCATCACGGTGGTCGAGTAGTCGGGACCGCCCGGGCCCGTGGTCATGATCTGCACCACCGCGAAGGACTCGGCGCCCAGCGCGAGGATGCCCATGTAGACCCAGCCGGACTGGATGGTGTCCCAGAGCAGCGGCAGCGTGATGCGGAAGAAGGTGGTGATCCGGCTCGCGCCGTCCAGCAGCGCCGCCTCGTAGAAGTCCTTGGGGATGGAGGCCATGCCCGCGGAGAACAGGACGACGAAGAAGCCGACCGTGGACCAGACGAGGACCGCCATCACACACCACAGGGCGAAGTCCGGGTCGCCCAGCCAGAGCGGCTGGATGCTGTCGAGACCGATGGCCTTGAGGGCGGAGTTGATGGCTCCGCTCTCCGGGTTGTACGCGAACTGGAAGAGCAGGGCGACGATCGCGATCGAGAGCACCTGCGGGAAGAAGTAGGCGATCTTGTAGAAGGAGGAGCCGCGCACTCCGGAGACCGCGGCTCCCTTCCGGTGCCGTCCGCCGGCATTGATCATGAAGGAGAAGAACAGCGCCAGGCCGATCGTCACCAGCGGCAGCAGCAGCGCGAACAACAGGCTGTGCTGGAGCGACTTCCAGAAGATGTCGTCGTCCAGAAGCCGCGCGTAGTTGTCGAAGCCGACCATCTTGAAGTCGGGACTCAGGCCGGTCCAGTCCGTGAACGAGTAGTAGATGGACTGGACGAACGGCCAGATGACGAAGACCGCGTACAACGCCAAGGGGGCCGCGAGGAACCCCACGATGAACCGGTACTTGCCGTGTTGCATGGTTACCGATCCCGACCTTCCGGAGTGTGCCGCCGCTGGTGCTGTGTACTCCCGGGGGCCCGCCCCCGGGCCCCCGGGCCGATCACTGGTGCTTGTAGTGCTTGATGGAGGAGTCCTGGGCCGCCTTGTCGGCGAAGCCCTGGATCTTGCTGATGGCCTCGGCCGGGGTGAGCCGACCGGCCATCATCTCGCCCAGACCGGCAACGCCGATCTGCTCCTTCTGGAGCTTGACATACCAGTCCTGCAGGCGCGGGTTGACGACATTCGTTCCTGCCTTGTCGAGCGCGGCGACACCGGACTTCAGACCCGGCGTCAGCTCGATGCCGTCGGTGCCGCCGTTGAACGCGGTCAGCGACTTGACCTGCTTGGTGAAGTTCTTCGAGGACTCCTCGCTGAGCATGATGCGCAGCTGCTCCATGCCGCCCTCGACGTTCTTCGCCTTGGCCGGAACGATGAAGGGCTCACCACCGGACGCCCAGATGGTGCCGAACGGCATCTTGTCCGACTTGTCGAGGCCGGTGGGGGCGGAGACCGCCAGGTTGAAGTCCTTGGGCATGGTGGCGGCCGCCTCGTTCTCCACCCAGGAACCGTTGGGGATGAACAGGGCCTTGCCCTTGGTCCAGGCGGTCTGGGACTGGATGTGGTCCAGGCCCGGGGTGCCCTTGAGGATGTAGCCCTTCTTGTAGAGCTCGTAGTACGCCTCGAACGCGGCCTTGACGGCCGGGTGCTTCCAGGCGTTGGGCTCCAGGTTGTCGATGGCGTCGAGGACCTCGACGCCGCCGATCTTGGCAATGAACGGGTAGAGCGAGAACGGAATGTAGTAAGGGTGCTTGCCCGCGTACGTCCAGCCGGCGATGCCCTGCTTCTTCGCCTTCTCGCACAGGGCGAGCATCTCGTCCCAGGTCTGGGGGTACTGGGCGTCGAGCTTGTCGAGCGCGGTCTGCGAGTACCAGACGCCGTAGACCGTGTAGGCGTAGTAGAAGATCCAGACCGGGTCGCCGTCGAACTGGCCCATCTCGACGATGCCCGGACGGAGCGTGTCGCGGACCTTCTTGTTCGGGTCGTCGATGGATGCGGCGTCGAGCAGCGGGGTGAGATCGGCGAGCTGCTTCTTGCCGACGAGGACACCCATGTCCATCTGCTCGGCGCCGGAGTTGTCGATGAGGTCCGGCGGGGTGCCGCCGTTGAAGCGCGGCTGGAGCTCCGACTGGATCTTCTGGGTGGCCTTGTGCTTGACCTTCGGGGCCTTCGGGAAGGCCGCGTTGAACTTCTTCTCGGCGTCGATCGCGTACTGCTGGCCGAATCCGCCGTCGAAGATCACGACCTCGAGGGCGGCGGTCTCGTTGACGCCGAGCGGGTTCTCCTTGGTGACCTTGCCCTTGTCGACCTTGTCGCCACCGCTGCCGCCGTCGCCGCTGGCGCAGGCCGACAGGAGGCTCATCGCGGGAATGCCGACCAGGCCGATCGCCGCCGATCGCTTGATCAGATCGCGCCGGCCGAGACCGCCGTTCGTGTGCGCGGAGGTGGATCCCATGCTCAAGTCCTCGCCTTCTCCAGGACTCAGGCGGTGAACCGGTCGCCCGTCCTTCTCGCCTGAGGCGAAGGGCCCCGCCACCGCGGTCAATTGCTGAAGCTGGGTCGTGCAGGGGTGCCATGGGGAACGGAGCTGTGCAGGCGGCAGTCGGCGCTTTCGGCTGCCCGGCTGTCCGGCCTCCCCCCGTCCCCCTTGTCCGCCACCGTGTCACCGGCAAGTCCGGACGCCGACAGGTATAGTCCACTTCCCGCCACGTGAGCAAGATCGAAAGCAAGGTTGGGCGGCAGTCTTTCCCGAGTTGAGACCTCGCGGACACGAGAGCCCCGCCCGGATCCGATCGCCGGGGGGGATTCTCGCCGAATCGGCCGATTCCGCGCCCCCCATACCGCCAACACCCTTGACATCATGCGGCACTTACCTCCCTACTAGTGCCTGCGCATTGCGCTTGACAACGTTGTCTAGCTTCGCTTCGGCGGGAGGAAAGGCTCGGTATGCAGCCCAGACCCAGCCCTCGGCACAGACTCACCCGCGCGGTCGCCCTGATGGCGGCCGCTTCCCTGTTGGCGGTGACGGCGCAGTCGGCGGCCGCCGCACTCCCCTCCCGACCCACCGCCCCGTCCCAGGAGTTCTCCACCTCGTTCGAAGCGGACGAAGCCCAGCCCGACTGGCGCAATACCGTCGAAACAGGCCCTGACGGAAAGAAGCGGGCCGCGGGGGTCGACGGGGGATTCTCCTCCGGAATACCGGGCAATGTCACCGACAAGGTCATCGAGCTGCGTGCCAGCGACGAGAACTCCGGCTCCGGGGAGACCAAGGAGAATCTGGTCGATCTCCAGCCGTCCACCAAATGGCTGGCGTTCAAGCCGACGGCCTGGATCGAGTTCGACATGGACGCCCCGGTCAAGGTCACCACCTACGCGCTCACGTCGGCCAACGACTTCGACATCCGCGACCCCAGGGACTGGATCCTCAAGGGCTCGCCGGACGGCAAGGATTGGAAGGTCCTGGACAGTCGCGAGGGCCAGACCTTCGAGAAGCGCTTCCAGACCAGGACGTACGACATCAGTGCCGCGAACGCGGCCCCGTACGCGCACTACCGGCTGGAGATCAGCAAGAACAACGGCGCCTCGGACATCACCCAGCTGGCCGATGTCCAGTTCTCCGACGGGAACACGCAGACCCCGGCCCCGGAGGACATGCGCAGCCAGGTCGACCGCGGCCCCGGCGGCTCCCCCTCGGCGAAGGCCAACGCCGGCTTCACCGGAAAGCGCGCCCTGAAGTACGCGGGCACGCACAAGCCGGACGGCCGCGCGTACTCGTACAACAAGATCTTCGACGTCGACACGGCCGTGCGGCGCGACACGGAGCTCTCGTACCGGATCTTCCCGTCGCTTCCCGAGACCGACCTCAACTACCCCGCCACGAACGTGGCCGTCGACCTCGCGTTCACCGATGGCACCTATCTGAGTGACCTCCGGGCGGCCGACTCGCACGGCGGGCTGTTGACGCCGCAGGGACAGGGCGCCGCCAAGCGGCTCTATGCGAACCAGTGGAACCAGGTGGCGTCCCGGATCGGCTCGGTCGCGGCCGGCAAGACCGTGGACCGGATCCTGGTGGCGTACGACTCCCCCAGGGGCCCGGCGAAGTTCCAGGGCTGGGTCGACGACATCCGCCTCGCGCCCAAGGCGCCCGAGAAGCGGCTCGCGCATCTTTCGGACTACGCGTCGACCGTCCGCGGGACGAACTCCAGCAGCTCGTTCTCGCGCGGCAACAACTTCCCGGCGACCGCGGTGCCGCACGGCTTCAACTTCTGGACCCCGGTCACCAACGCGGGTTCCCTCAGCTGGCTGTACGAGTACGCGCGCGCGAACAACGCCGACAACCTGCCGACCGTGCAGGCGTTCAGCGCCAGCCATGAGCCGAGCCCCTGGATGGGCGACCGGCAGACCTTCCAGCTGATGCCGTCCATCGCCGAGGGCACGCCGGACCCGGCGCGCACCGCCCGCGCGCTCCCCTTCCGCCACGAGAAGGAGACGGCGCGTCCGCACTACTACGGTGTGACGTTCGAGAACGGACTGAAGGCGGAGATCGCCCCCACGGACCATGCCGCGATGATGCGGTTCACCTATCCCGGTGAGAACGCCGCGGTGCTCTTCGACAACGTCACCGACCAGGCCGGGCTCACGCTCGACCCGGCGACGAGCTCGTTCACCGGCTACTCGGACGTCAAGAGCGGTCTGTCCACGGGCGCCACCCGGCTGTTCGTGTACGGCGTCTTCGACGCGCCCGTCACCTCGTCCGCCGCGCAGGGCGTCAAGGGCCATCTGCGCTTCGACGCGGGTGCGGACCGTACGGTGACATTGCGCATTGCAACGTCACTGATCAGCATCGACCAGGCGAAGAAGAACCTCGCCGCCGAGATCCCGGCGTCGGCGAGCTTCGGCGGCATCAAGGACCGGGCGCAGGACGCCTGGGACGACATCCTCGGCCGGGTCGAGGTCGAGGGAGCGACCCACGACCAGCTGGTGACCCTCTACTCGTCGCTCTACCGGCTGTACCTGTACCCCAACTCGGGCTTCGAGAAGGTCGACGGCAAGGACAAGTACGCGAGCCCGTTCTCCGCGCAGACGGGCCCCGACACCCCGACCCACACCGGCGCGAAGATCGTCGACGGCAAGGTGTACGTCAACAACGGCTTCTGGGACACCTACCGGACGACCTGGCCGGCGTACTCCTTCCTGACACCGAAGAAGGCGGGCGAGCTGGTGGACGGATTCGTCCAGCAGTACAAGGACGGCGGCTGGATCTCCCGCTGGTCCTCCCCCGGCTACGCCGATCTGATGACGGGCACCTCGTCCGATGTCGCCTTCGCCGACGCGTACGTCAAGGGCGTGCGCGGCTTCGACGCTCAGGCGGCGTACGAGGCCGCGCTGAAGAACGCGACGGTGGCGCCGCCGAGCAAGGGTGTCGGCCGCAAGGGCATGGAGACCTCACCGTTCCTCGGCTATGCCTCGACGGAGACCCATGAGGGCCTGTCGTGGTCGCTGGAGGGCTACCTCAACGACTACGGCCTCGCCAAGATGGCCGACGCCCTGTACGCGAAGACGAAGAAGGCGCGCTACAAGGAGGAGTCGGCGTACTTCCTCAACCGGGCCCGTAACTACGTCACCCTCTTCGACTCCAAGGCCGGTTTCTTCCAGGGCCGGAATCTGAAGGGCGACTGGCGGGTGCCGTCGGAGCAGTACGACCCGCGCGTCTGGGGCTACGACTACACCGAGACCAATGGATTCGGATACGCCTTCACCGCCCCGCAGGACTCACGCGGCCTCGCCAATCTCTACGGCGGCCGCCCGGCCCTCGGCAAGAAGCTGGACACCTACTTCAGCACTCCGGAGACGGCCTCGCCGGAGTTCGTCGGCTCGTACGGCAGCGTCATCCATGAGATGACGGAGGCCCGCGACGTACGGATGGGCATGTACGGGCATTCCAACCAGGTCGCCCACCACGTCACCTACATGTACAACGCGGCCTCACAGCCCTGGAAGACGCAGGAGAAGGTGCGCGAGGTCCTCTCCCGCCTCTACACCGGCAGCGAGATCGGACAGGGGTACCACGGCGACGAGGACAACGGCGAACAGTCCGCCTGGTACCTCTTCTCGGCGCTCGGCTTCTATCCCCTGGTGATGGGCAGCGGGGAGTACGCGATCGGCTCACCGCTGTTCACCAAGGCCACGGTGCGTCTGGAGAACGGCCGCACCCTGGTGGTCAAGGCCCCCAGGAACAGCGCGCGGAACATCTACGTCCAGGGCCTGAAGGTCAACGGCAGTTCCTGGAACTCCACCGCGCTGCCGCACGCGCTGCTCGCGCGCGGCGGAACACTCGAGTTCGACATGGGCGCGAAGCCGTCGCGCTGGGGCACGGGCAAGAACGCCGCTCCGGTGTCCGTCACGACGGACGACAAGGTGCCGTCGCCACGGCACGACGCGATCAGCGGGACGGGCGCGCTCTTCGACAACACCTCCGGTACGGAGGCGGCGGTCGAGGCGGCCGTGGAGCTGCCGGTCGCGGGCGCCGCCCGCGCGGTCCAGTACACGCTCACCTCCTCGGCCCGGGACAAGGCACCCGCGGGCTGGGTGCTGCAGGGCTCCCGGGACGGTACGGCGTGGACCGATCTGGACAAGCGGTCCGGTGAGACGTTCGCCTGGGACAAGCAGACCCGTGTCTTCACGGTCGCGCGCCCCGGGACGTACGAGAAGTACCGGCTGGTGCCGGCCGGGGCGGCGACGCTCGCGGAGATCGAGCTGATCTCTTAGCCGGGACGGTGCACGACGGTACGCACAGAGGCGGGGCCGCAGCCGAGGAG
>NZ_JBSGZO010000411.1:0-7892 GCF_053611045.1 Streptomyces sp. NPDC054841
CGGCAAGGGCGGCCCGGGCCGGGTCGGCGTCGGGGGCGGTGTCGTCGAGCCAGCCGGCACGGACCGCTTCGGCGGTCTCCTGCTCGACCTCGGCGAGGCGCTGGCGCAGATGACCGGCCTCGCTGCGGGCGCGCTGGGCCTCGGTCGCGGCGGCGGTGGCGTCACGGTGGGCCAACTCGCCGGCCTCCTGGAGCGCGGCGGAGCGCTCCTCCTCCTCGTTGGCGACGCGCTCGCCGTCCTCGGCGGCGGAGTGCAGCGCGCGTACGAGATCGGCGGCCGCCCTGGCACGGGCGGCCAGTGCGGGCGCGGCGTCCCGCTCGGCTTCGCGAATGGCCGCGGCGACCCGCGCCGCGCGGTCGGCGGCGGCGCGGTGCCTGAGGACCGCTTCGGCGGCCTGCCAGGCGGAGGCCAGTGTGCGTGCGTCGATCAGCTCGCGGCGCTGCGCCGCGGCCCCCTTCTCGGCGACGGTGAGTGCCAGCGACGCGTGCCGGTAGGCCAGTTCGGCCGCGATCAGCGAACTGCGGCTGCGGGACTGTTCGGCCTCGGTCACGGTATGGGCAGCGGCGGTGACCTGCTGGGCGAGCTCGGCGGCGCGGCCGCGATCCTCGCCTGCGCGCACGGAGAGCCTGCGGGCGAGCGTGCGGGTGCGTCGCTCGGCGCCCGCGTGGATGTCGCGGGCCCGGGTGCGCGTCCCGGCCGCCTCCACGATGCGGCCGAGCAGATCGACCGAGCCCGCCGTGAAGTCGCGTTCGGCGGTGAGCTCGGCCCGGCGGCCCAGCTTGTTGCCGAAGCCGCTGACCAGGTCGGCGAGTCCGTCGGTGTCACGGGTGTCGGTGACGGCACGGAGCAGCAGGTCGGTGAAGTCGGAGTCCTTCTTCACCGCGAAGAGGCCCGCGGCCTCACCCTCGTCCGCGTTCATTTCCCGCTGGTAGCGGAAGAGTTCGGGGTCGAGGCCGACGTCGCCGAGGTGCTCGTTCCAGCGGTCGTGGATCTCCTCCCAGTACACCTCGAGATGCGGGTAGGCCTTGCCCGCCTCGGTGATCGCGTCCCGGAAGCCCTTCATCGTGCGGCGCCGCCCCTGCGCGCCGGACGCGCCTTCGACGGGCGGGCGGACGGCGGTGGACTCGGCGACCGGGAGGGAGTCGAGGCTGAGCCCGGGCCCGGGCCGGAAGGAGTACCAGGCCTCGGCGAACTTCCGGGGGTCGTTGGAGACCTGTCGGCCCCGCCACTCGCTGACCTTGCCGACGACGACCAGTTCACCGGTGAGGGTGTGCTGCCACTCCAGGGCGACGTGGCCGCAGTCGTCGGCGAGCAGGAACTTGCGCAGTACGCCGGAGCTGGCGCCGCCCAGTGTGTTGCGATGGCCGGGCAGCATCACCGAGAAGATCAGCTTGAGCAGGACGGACTTGCCGCCGCCGTTCTCCAGGAAGAGCACGCCCGCGGGGGCCGGGCGGCGCGGCGGGCCGACAGGCTCCTCCTCGAAGAACTCGGCCTGCATCGGGGCCGGGTTGGGCACGGGCTCGCCGACTCCGCGCAGGTCCAGCACGGTGTCGGCGTAGCGCGCACCGGCAGGCCCGATGGAGTAGAGGCGGACCCGGGACAGCTCGTACATGGCGGCGGACTCTCGTCGTTCTCAGCAGGGTTCGGCAGGGTTCGGCAGGGACCAGCAGGTTCAGCAGGTTCAGCAGCTTCGGCAGGAATCAGGCGTGGAAGGGGAGACCGGCGTCGGCTGCCAGCTCCAGATCGTCGGCGTCGGGCGGCGGCACGAGCGTGGCGGTGCCGTCGGTGACGGGCACGACGCCGAGCTCCAGCAGCTCGGCCATGGCGGCGCTGCCCGCCATGTCGCGGACCTGCAGCTGGTAGCGGGCGGTGGTGCGGTACGCGCCGCCTGCGTCGTCGCCGGTGCGCTGCAGGAAACCGGAGTCGGTGAGGAAGGCGACGGCCTTGCCCACGATGCCGGTGGTCGAGCCCGCGAGGCGCCGGGCGTCCTTGGTGGCGCCGGTCGCGCTGCGGCGGGCGTAGATCCGCCAGGCCGCTTCCAGCCCCGGGGCGTCGGAGGCCGGGTCGGTGTTCTCCCCCTGCTCCTCGGCACGCTCCTCCAGGCGACGGCAGGCCTGGCGTACGAACGCGTCGACGCCGTTGACCGTGATCCGGCCGATGTAGCCGTCGTCGGCGAGGTCTTCGGGACGGGGGAACGCCATGGCGGCGACGGCGAGATGGGCGAGGCCGTGCAGGAAGCGGTCGGCGGAGTCGGTGGAGGCACGACGCGCGTAGTCGCCCATGCGAACGGCGAAGACCGAGTCCTCGCCGGCGGTCACGGCCATTCCGGCGCGCGGCGACACTTCGAGGACGACGAGGCCGAGTCCGGTGGCGACGGCATCGGCGAGCCGCGCGAACGCGGGCTCTTCGCGGTAGCGCCGCAGCAGGTCGGCGTACTCGGCGTCCCGCGCGGGCAGCAGCTTGGGCTGGAGCCCGAAGGAGACGAGCCGCGCGGCGTCGGCGGCGTCCGCGGGCGTGACGCCGGCGGACGCGGACATCGGGCCCGACGGGGGCCCGAGCGGCACGTCCGCCTCACGCCGGGTCCCGGCGTGCTCTGCGTGCTGGTCGCTCACGGCTGCTGCTCCTCTGTGCGGTGGTGCGGTGCTACGAGGTGGTGCGGTCGTACGAGGTGGTGCGGTGCCACGAGGTGGGCGGGGGCGCCTGCGGCGGGCCCACGCGGCGGAGCCGCATATCGGCACTGCCCCACCCCGCCCCTGCCCGCAGCGTCGCTATGGGGCTCGGCCGCGTGAGGGCGCCGCCCCGGACCCCACGCCGCGAACGCCGGCGGGGCTGGAATCTCCAGCCCGTCCGGCGTTCGAGGACGCGCCCGTAGGGCGTACGGGGGTTTGGGGGCGTCAGCCCCCGAGGAGAAGCTCACGCCGCCTCCGTGCGGTCCGCCGCCATGCCCGCCGCGTCCAGCAGGGCCGTGCCGACGATCAGGTCGGCTCCGCCGAACTCGGGGTCGTCCAGCTCCTTGCCGTCGTCGACGGCGAACAGCAGGCGCTGTTCGCCCTGGCGGTACGCCGTGCCGACCGGGGGGCTCGCCGCGTGGATCGCGAGGAGGGCGACGAGGTAGGGCAGGTCCGGGTCGCGGCGGCGGGCCTCGGCGAGGAGGCCGGAGAGGCGGCGTGGGGCGTCGTGCTCCAGGTCGAGCAGCTCCATCGCGCTCGCGAGCTGCTCCTCGCTGAAGCGGCTGTCGTCCGGGGTCGCGATCAGGTCGGGCTCGGGCATCTCCGCGCCCAGGTGCTCGCGCTCGACGGGCGGCGTCAGCAGCATGTCCACGAGGTCGCCGACGCGGACCGAGGCAGGGGTGCGCAGTCCGGTGCCACGGGCGAAGAAGGCGTCCGTGACGCGTGTGGCCTGCTCGACGGGGAGCGGCAGCAGCGGGGCGACGAGCTGCCCGTACAGATCCAGCCCGGAGCGGGCGGCGGGTGCGGCGAAGGCCTGGCGGTCCTGCTCGGCGCGGAAGAGCGGGCCGGCCTCCAGCAGCCGGGACTGGAGCTGGGTGTGGCGGCGGATGCAGTCCTTGACTATGTCGACGAGCTCGGCGGCGCGACGCTTGTGCTCGCCCGTCTTCGGATCGGAACCGGTCTCGGCCTCGTCGCGTACCTTGCGGATGTTGGTCAGGATCGCGTTCTCATGGCGATAGCGGTCGGCGACATGGTCGAGCGCCTCGGCGATCATGTCGGGCACGGCATTGAGCCAGTCGACGGCGCGCACGTTGCGGCGGGTGGCTTCGAGCGTCCTGCGGAGGGTCTCCGCGTACTGCACGGTCCGGTAGCGGGCCTGCTCGGCGGCGAGCTGCGCGTCGGCGAGCCGGCCGCGGGCGATCAGGACCTCGAGCTTCACCTCGGCGGCGATCTGCGCGCTGGTGACGTCCGTGTCGAGGGCGCCGACGAGGACGTTGACCGCTTCGTCGGTCGTCCGGAGATAGACGCTGCCGCCGTATCCGGGGACTTCCTCGATGAGTTTGAAGTCGTAGTCCCTTCGGACATACACCCCATCAGCCCCGAAAGTGCCGTAGACCGCACGGAAACCCCGGTCGACACTGCCGACGTTGATCAGGTTCTCCAGCACCCAGCGGGCCACCCGCTCGTGCTCCGCGGCGGGGCGCTGCGGGGCCTGCGCCGCGACGCGCGGAAGGAGTCTCGCCACTATCTGCTCATGGTCGGCGCCGGTGTCGAAGTCCATGTTGAGCGTGACGAGATCGATGGCGGCGAGGGCGACTTCGGCCATCGCGTAGATCGAGTACTCCCCGGCCAGATTCGCCTTGCGGGTGTCCAGATCGTGCAGCGGCGCGGTGCACGCGAGCGCGCGGAGCCGCCGCGCGAGCCCTTCGTCGGCGGCCGGGCCCTGCGCGGGGCGCGGCCCCGCGCTGAGCTGGGGCGGAACGAATTCCGTCGAGGCAGGCGAAGTCACGGTGCACAGACTAGGTCCTCGCACCGACAACGGTCGAAACGACGCAGAAACCCCGCGCCCGGCACACGAGCGGCCTCCGCCCGACGCACGCCCGGCCCTCCGACACACGGCCGGCGGCGGCACACGACCGGCATCCGCCCGACACAGCCCCAACCCTCCGACGCACGACCGACGCCGGCACGCGACCGGCGTGCGCCGGACACCCGCCTGATGCCCGTCCGGCGCCTGCCCGGCCGCCGACACACGGCCGGCTGCGCGTGTCCGACACACGGCCGGCGGCGCGTGTCCGACGCACGCCCGGCATCCTGCGCGCCTCAGCGCTCCGCCGCGTCCCCGTCCGGCACCAGCCCCGCGTACACCCGCACCAGCTGGGTGCGGGAGTCGTCGAGGTAGTCGGCGAGCAGTTGCTCCGCGCCGTCCCGTTCCCCCGCCTTGAGGGCGTCCAGAATCTGCCGGTTCCGTACGAGATAGGGCTCGTGCAGTCCCCGGGGGTCGTCCACGACATGGAAGGCGAGCCGGAGTTCGGCGAGGACGCCCCGCATCAGCTCGTCGGTGCGGACGCTGTGCGCGAGCGCGACGAGTTCCCGGTGGAAATGGATGTTGGCGGTGGAGACGCCTTTCCAGTTCTCCTCGCGTGCCGCCTGTTCGCCGCCGATGACCGCGTCGCGCAGACCGTCCAGCGCGAACGGCGGCTCGCCGAGCCCGTGGACGACGGCGCACTCGACCAGTCGGCGGGTGCGGTAGATGTCCTCGACGTCCTCGACGGCGAGAACCCGGACGAACACGCCGCGGTTGAGCTGATGGACCAGCAGCCGCTCGTGGGTCAGCAGCCGGAACGCCTCGCGCAGCGTGTTGCGCGAGACACCCAGCGCGCCACCGATGCTGTCCTCCGAGAGCCGCGCCCCGGGAAGGAAGAAGCCCTCCGCGATCCGGGTGCGCAGGATGTCCGCGACCCGCTCCGCCGTACTCGTACGGCCCAGCAACTGGCGGTCGTCAACCAGCTCGCCGAGTTCGGCCCCCGTCATCCCTGCAGCCCCCACAGCGCCCTCTATTCCGCTCTCCATGACCGCCGGCCCCGCCGGCGCCGTCCGAGTTCCATCGTAGAAGCAAGAACGAGACAACATGACTCTTGTCGGATCGTTCAACGATCCTCTACGGTGTGGTGGGCGTCACTCAGCAGAACCGGCGCATCACTCAGCAGCACCACTCAGCAGCACCCTCTCCCCCTCTGCGAGGTGCAGATGAGCACGACCCAGCAGACCCAGCCGAAGCAGGGCGAACGCCCCGAGGACACGGGTGCGTTCGCCTGGCTCCGGGCGCTCGGACCGCGCGGCCGCCGGGCTTTCGGCGGCGCGTTCGGCGGCTATGCCCTGGACTCCTACGACTTCTTCACGCTGCCGCTGAGCATGGTGGCGATCGCCGCGTTCTTCGGTCTCGACAGCGGCCAGACCGGTCTGCTCACCACCGTCACCCTGGTCGTCTCGGCCGTCGGCGGTGCGCTCGCCGGGATCCTCGCCGACCGCATCGGCCGGGTCCGGGCGCTGATGATCACGGTGATCACCTATGCGCTGTTCACCGTTCTGTGCGGCTTCGCGCCCAACTACGAGACGCTGCTGGTGTTCCGCGCCCTCCAGGGCCTCGGTTTCGGCGGCGAATGGGCGGTCGGTGCGATCCTCGTCGCCGAGTACGCCACTGCCAGGCACCGCGGCCGCACGCTCGGCGCGGTGCAGAGCGCCTGGGCCGCCGGCTGGGCCCTCGCCGTCATCGTCTACACGCTGGTGTTCCAGTTCCTCGACGCCGACACCGCATGGCGCGTCATGTTCTGGACCGGCGCGCTGCCCGCCCTGCTCGTCGTCTACGTCCGGCGCAATGTGACGGACGCGCCGGAGGCGGCGGAGCGACGCCGCGCGAGCAGCGAACGGGGTTCGTTCTCCGCCATCTTCCGGAAGGATCTGGCGCGCACGACGCTCTTCGCGGTCCTGCTCTCCACGGGCGTCCAGGGCGGCTACTACACCCTGGCCACCTGGGTGCCGACCTTCCTCAAGTCCGAGCGGGGACTCACGGTCGTCGGCACCGGCGGCTATCTGACGCTCCTCATATCCGGGGCCTTCATCGGCTATCTCACGGGCGGCTATCTCACCGATGTGCTGGGCCGCAAGCGGAACATCGCCCTGTTCGCCGTGCTCTCGGCCGCCTGCATCCTGGCGTACACGAACATTCCGGCAGGGGCGGACGGGCTGCTGCTCGTACTCGGATTCCCGCTCGGCTTCTGCATGTCGGCCATCTTCAGCGGCTTCGGCTCGTTCCTCGCCGAGCTGTATCCGACGGCGGTGCGGGGTACGGGGCAGGGCTTCACGTACAACACCGGCCGCGCGGTGGGGGCCTTCTTCCCCACCCTCGTCGGGTTCCTGGCCGACAGCTGGGGCGTCGGCGGCGCTCTCGTCTTCGGCGCCGTCGGCTACGGTCTCGCCGTCGTGGCACTGCTCGGGCTGCCGGAGACGCGCGGCCGCGAGCTCGTGTGAAAGGAACCTCCACCATGACCTGGGCTTCGATCGACCTCAACGCCGACCTCGGCGAGGGCTTCGGCCGCTGGCGGCTGACCGACGACGAGCAGCTGCTCTCCGTCGTCACCAGTGCCAATGTGGCCTGCGGCTTCCACGCCGGGGACGCGGCCACCATGCGGCGGGTCTGCGCCCTGGCGGCCGAGCGCCAGGTACGGATCGGCGCCCAGGTCTCCTACCGCGATCTGGCCGGCTTCGGCCGCCGCTCGATGGACGTCCCGCCCCCCGAACTGGCCGCCGAAGTCGCGTACCAGATAGGTGCGCTGGAGGTCTTCGCCCGTGCGGCCGGTACGCGCGTCTCGTACGTCAAGCCGCACGGAGCGCTGTACAACCGCGTCGTCCACGACGAGGAGCAGGCGGAGGCCGTCGTCGAGGGCGTCATGCTCACGGGCGAGCGGCTGCCGCTGCTCTGCCTCCCCGGCTCCGAACTGCACACGAGGGCGGAGAAGGCCGGACTCCCCGTCGTCACCGAGGCGTTCGCGGACCGGGCCTACACGGCGGACGGCACCCTCGTGCCACGGGGGCAGGAGGGTGCCGTCGTCACCGACCCGGGCGCCGTGGTCGAGCGCTCGGTCTCCATGGCCAGGTTCGGCGTCGTCACCTCGCTCTGCGGCCAGTCGGTCGGCGTCCGCGCCCGCTCGCTCTGTCTGCACGGTGACACGCCCGGAGCCGTCGAGCTGGCCCGCCGGGTGCGGTCGCGTCTGGAGGAGGCGGGTGTCCGCGTGGAGGCCTTCGTATGAGGCTGCTGCCCGTCGGTGACCGGGCACTGCTGGTGGAGCTGGGCAGTGGCGAGGAGGCCGAGTCGCTCCATGCCGAGCTGCTGCGCCGCCGCGCCGCCGGCACGCTCCCCCCGGTTCGGGAGATCGTGCCGGC
>NZ_JBSGZO010000412.1:0-7835 GCF_053611045.1 Streptomyces sp. NPDC054841
GGTCCGGCCCGTCTCCGGCGCATCGATGGGTACAGCGCGAACAGGGGCCCGAATTGGACCGGCGGTGACCCCGCGCGGCCGACGGGCGTTTGGACGGGCATGACCCCGCAGTACCCCCCGGGCGGCTCGAGCCGCCGCCGGCTGACGCCGCCACGCCACGAAGAATCGGTTCCCCATTCGGCCGATCCGCCCATCTACCGCGACCTGCTGCGCCGCTGGGCGAGCGCGGGACGCACCCTGCCGGGCCGCCGTGACCAGGAGTGGAACAGACTCACGGCGGCGCCGGTGTGGACCGGGCGGACCGGCTGGGTCAGCGGGACTCTGGCCCAGCGAGGTGACGGGCGATGACCATGCGCTGGATCTGGTTGGTGCCCTCGACGATCTGCAGCACCTTCGCCTCGCGCATCAGCCGCTCGACCGGGAAGTCCGCCGTGTAGCCGTACCCGCCCAGGACCTGCACGGCGTCCGTCGTCACCCGCATCGCGGCGTCCGTGCAGAACAGCTTCGCCATGGCCGCCTGCTGGGAGAACGGCCTGCCCGCGTCCCGCAGCCGCGCGGCAGCCAGATACAGCGCACGGCCCGCTTCGATCTTCGTCGCCATGTCGGCGAGCATGAAGCGCAGACCCTGGAAGTCCGCGATGGGGTGACCGAACTGCTGCCTGGTCGTGGCGTACGCGAGGGCCTCGTCGAACGCGGCCTGGGCGACGCCGATGGCGCATGCGGCGATGCCGAGTCGCCCCGAGTCCAGTGCCGACAGCGCGATCGCGAAGCCCTGCCCCTCGTCCCCGATCCGGCGGGAGTCCGGGACGCGTACGCCGTCGAAGTTCAGCTGGGCGGTGGGCGAGCCCTTCATGCCCATCTTCTTCTCGGGTGCGGCGGCGCTCAGCCCCTCGGCGTCACCCGGCACCAGGAAGGCCGTGATGCCACGGGCGCCTTCCCCGCCGGAGCGGGCGAGCACGGTGTAGAAGTCGGCGACCCCGCCATGCGTGATCCAGGCCTTGGTGCCGGTGATCACCCAGTCGTCGCCGTCGCGCACGGCCTTCGTACGAAGCGAGGCGGCGTCCGAGCCGGAGGACGGCTCGGACAGGCAGTACGCGCCGAGGAGCCCGCCGCCCAGCATCGCCGGCAGGTGCGCGGCCTGCTGCTCCTTGGTGCCGTAGTTGGCCAGGGCATGGCAGGCGAGGGAGTGCACGCTGACGCCGAGTCCCACGGTGAGGCGGGCCGCGGCCAGCTCTTCGAGCACCTGCAGATAGACCTCGTACGGCTGGTCCCCGCCGCCGTACTCGGAGTCGTAGGGGAGGCCGAGCAGACCTGACTCGGAGAGCAGCGAGAACGTCCCGCGCGGAAAATGACCCGCGTCCTCCTCCTCGGCCGCGCGGGGCGCGATCTCCCGCTGGACGATCTCACGGACCAGGGTGATGAGATCCCTGGATTCCTCGGTGGGCAGTGTGCGGTCCACCGGCTGCGGAGCACGGTCGGGCATAGCGGCGCTTTCCTCCCTGTCGGGCGCTGCGGCGGTCGCGCGCGAAGGGTTGGGCAGCGCCGCCGGATGTCACCTGATGCGCCGATGCTGCCCTCCCGGATCACGGAAGCGGCTGACCAGCGGCTGTGGCGGGTTGAGTATGCCCGATCGGCGGTCGTCCGTCACGGGGTGGAATCTCCCCCTCCGGATCCCTTGGGCAATCCCCGGAATTGGTCCGAACCATTGACCCACTGGTCTAGTCCTTCTATTGTTGCCTGCCAGCACATGACCCGTTCATGTCATATTCGACCTGCAGTACCTCCCCACTCGCGCTCCCTCCCCCCACACGAGGAGACACGATGTTCGGATCCCCTCCCCCACGCGCCCGCTTCCGGGCACTGATCGCCGCCGTCTGTACGGCCGTCCTCGGCGCGGGCCTGCTCGCCGGCGCGGAGATGGCCACCGCGACCGCCCCGGCCGGGCCGTCCGCCGCCCCCGCGACCGCCGTCGCGCCCAAGGCCGGCTCCAAGGTGGTCGGCTACTTCACCAACTGGGGCGTCTACGGACGCAATTACCACGTCAAGAACATCGAGACGTCCGGCTCCGCGAACAAGCTCACCCACATCAACTACGCATTCGGCAATGTCACGGGCGGCAAGTGCGTGATCGGTGACGCGTACGCCGACCACGACAAGGCGTACACCGCCGACCAGAGCGTCGACGGCAAGGCCGACACCTGGGACCAGCCGCTGCGCGGCAGCTTCAACCAGCTGCGCAAGCTGAAGAAGCTGCACCCGAACCTGAAGGTCATCTGGTCGTTCGGCGGCTGGACCTGGTCCGGGGGCTTCACCGAGGCGGCGAAGAACCCGGCGGCCTTCGCCCAGTCCTGCTACAGCCTGGTCGAGGACCCGCGCTGGGCCGACGTCTTCGACGGCATCGACATCGACTGGGAGTACCCCAACGCCTGCGGTCTGTCCTGCGACACCAGCGGCCGGGACGCCTTCAAGAAGCTGATGTCGGCGCTGCGCGCGAAGTTCGGCCCGTCGAACCTCGTCACCGCCGCCATCACCGCGGACGCGAGCAGCGGTGGGAAGATCGACGCCACGGACTACGCCGGCGCGGCGCAGTACGTCGACTGGTACAACCCGATGACGTACGACTTCTTCGGCGCCTGGGCCGCCCAGGGCCCGACCGCGCCGCACTCCCCGCTCACGTCGTACCCGGGCATCCCGCAGCAGGGCTTCAACTCCGACGCGGCGATCAAGAAGCTCAAGGGCCTCGGGATCCCCTCCTCGAAGCTGCTGCTCGGCATCGGCTTCTACGGGCGCGGCTGGACCGGCGTGACGCAGAAGGCACCGGGCGGCACGGCGACCGGGCCGGCCCCCGGCACGTACGAGCAGGGCATCGACGACTACAAGGTGCTCAAGACCAAGTGCCCGGCCAACGGGACGGTCGCGGGGACCGCGTACGCGCACTGCGGCACACAGTGGTGGAGCTACGACACTCCCGCCACGATCGCCGGGAAGATGACGTACAAGAACCAGCAGGGCCTGGGAGGCACGTTCTTCTGGGAGCTGAGCGGTGACACGACGAACGGGGAGCTGATCAAGTCGATCAGCTGATCCGGGAACACCGGGACCGAAGGGGGCGGGGGCCGGCCGGCTCGCCGCCCCCTCTGTCACAGCAGTCCGGTCCGTCAGGCAGTCAGGCCTGTCACAGCAGTCCGGCCTGGGTGACGAGCATCGCGAAGACGACCACGAGGGTCCAGCCCAGGATGTGTTCGAGGATCTTGGGGCCGTCGTCCTTGGGGCCTCCGGTGCGGGCCCGGGTGGCGGTGGCGGTGGTCGCGGTCATGGCTGCTCGCTCGGTCGTCGTGGTCGCGGACGTCCCCCCGCTGGCATACCGGTCCACAGTGCCAGGCGCTCGGCCCGCGGGCAGTGACACCCGTCACCGCCCGCGGGCGCGGAGCGCGTGTGTCAGTGGATGCCGAGGGCGGCGAGAGCCTTGCGCTGGGCGGCTGTCGGGTGCTCCGGCCAGTACAGGTAGCACACGCCCCCTGTGCCGGACACCACTTTCCCGCTCGCGTTGTACCGCTTCGTCCGCAGCCAGATCCTCTCCCACTCCGCCCGCCGGTAGACCCGGCGGACGGCCGCGTTGCTCGGCGACGCCGGATCGTTGGCGATCACATCGCCGTCGGCGGTGAACCCGATCACGGTCATCAGATGCCCCGAGGTCCCGTAGCCGGCGCCGGTCAGCTCCTCCTTGAGGAACGACTGCGACGTTATGGCCGGAATCCCGGCCTGTACGAGCGTCTCCAGGTCGCCGAGCGACTCCAGCCGGGTCACGACGGCGTTCATGTCCTGGTACGTGGCCGCGTACGCCGCGTTGAAGGGCCAGTTGCCGCAGCCGTCGTACTGGTAGTCGAACGTGCTCCGGGCCGCGTGGCAGATCTGCGGGTCGGCGAAGGAGGGATCCACCCAGGAGAGATCCTCGGCCGTGGGCCTCCTCCCCCAGTACTCGATGATCATCTGCGAGGAGGTGGGACTGCACCAGGCCTCGCCGCCGTTGTCGTACTCGGGGTACTGACCGACGTGGGTGTTCTGCGAGTAGCGCGGCACCGCCAGCTCGTGGGCGGACCGTGGCGCGGAGGCGGGCACGGTGAAACGGTCGGGGATGTCGGAGGCCATGGCTCCCACCCGCCAGACGGTGGGGGTGAGATCCGTGCCGGGCGTGCGGTGGAGCGTGAGGCGCAGCCGGTAGGAGGCCAGCCGCAGCCCGCTCGCCGGATCGTCGACGGAGAAGGTGTCGGTCCAGATGGTGCTCCTGCCGTCGGTCTGGTCGTCGACGGAGGTGCGCCGGATGTCGCCGTCGCCCGCCGCCCAGCGGCCCATGACGAACCACGGGGTCCTGGTGCCGTCCGAGTACGTGCCGGAGAGCTCGGTCTGCAGCCACGTGCCGGGTGGGGTGCGGGCGTTCCAGGAGGCGATCACCTCGGTGGCGGGGACACCGGCGTGGTGCTCGGGCGAGGTCCAGGTCGCGTACTCCCAGGCTTTCGTCGTGCCGGTGTGCGGATCGGGGTACTCGGTGCGCCCGGCGGGTGCGGCGATCTCCAGGCCCGGCCGGCGGCCGGGAACTGCGCGGGTGCCGGCCTGTTCGCCGCCGCGCCAGTCGGTGTGAGACGTCCAGAAGCGGTTGTCGACGAGCGGGCCCGGCAGGGCGGAGGGTGCCGGAGCGCCGGCGGCAGCGGGCGCGGCGGAGGTGAGCGCGGTCCCGCCGGCCGCGGCGGCCAGGGCGGCGGTCAGTACGGCTCTGCGTGAAGCAGGTCTGGGCATGGGACCTCCGGGACGTCTCGGGGGGCGAGAGGTGGGGCAACTATCCCGGGTCGTGCGCGCCTTCTGCCAGCGATTCGCATCGTGCCGCTCCACCAATATTGGTCTCGACCAGTGGAGTGACCTGCGGCGGCCCGCGATCGCCGGCCGACGTGGCCCCTTAGGGTGGCCCCTATGAGCCCCCTCGTCCCCCTCGACAGCGCCGCCGCCGGACTGCGCGGCCTGGCGCCGTCCTGCGGCCCGGTCCGGCTGATCGCGGTCGACGGTCACGCGGGCTCCGGAAAGAGCACGTTCGCCGCACTGCTCGCCGGGGCGCTCGGCGGCGCGCCCGTACTCCGCCTCGACGATCTGGCCACGCACGACGAACTCTTCGAGTGGACCGGCCGGCTGCTCGACCAGGTGATCGGCCCGCTGTCCCGCGGCGACAGCGGGCTCTACGAACCGTACGACTGGCATCTGCGCCGCTTCGGGACCCCCCGTACGCTGCCCGCCGCACCGGTCGTCCTGATCGAGGGGGTCGGCGCCGGCCGCCGGGCCCTGCGCCCCCATCTCGCCCGCCTCCTCTGGATGGACCGGGGCCCGCGCGAGTCCTGGATCCGCGGGCGCCACCGCGACGGGTCGGCGCTCTCCGGATTCTGGGACGGCTGGACCGTGGCGGAGACTCGCCATTTCGCCGAGGACCCGTCGCGGCCGTACGCCGACACGCTGGTACGTGAGTTTCCCGAGGGATACGAGTGGCTTCCGGGGCCCCACGTGACAGCGGGAGCGAACCACTTCCTCACGGAACGTGACCAGCTCTCCCCTCCGTACTGAGCAGTCGGGAATCCACCCCGCCGAGTGCCCCAACTCGGCTTGACCGAGGGGCCATACAGGTCTTACGTTCTCAATGTGCGGCTTTCCGGAGCTGCCGAGACGCGAGGCCCCCGGTTGTTCCCCCGTGATCGGGGGCTTCGTTCTGTCCTCATCGCGCTTCCTCAGCGCTTTTCCCGCACCCCTCGCTCACCCAGGGTCACCGTCCGCGGGGCGCTCGCACCGGCCTCGCGCCGCCCTCGCGCCACCCTTAATCACCCGCCCCCTGCGCAGGTACGATGCACCTCGGTGCGGTCAATTCCCGTCCGCGAGAAGGTGGTTCAGCACGCTCCGACGGGCGCCCGCCCGGCGGGAGGGCACGGGGGCACGGTATGTGGGGGACCCGATGGACATCGGCACGCAGGGCGCGCTGGCCCCGGCCGACCTCGCCTGGGTGCGCGGCGTGGACGCCTACACCATGGGCGCGTATCCGCAGGCGGAAGAGGAATTCAGGACCGCGGTGCAGCTCGACCCCGCGATGGCGGACGGCTGGCTCGGTCTGCACGCGCTGCGCGTCGACACCACCACCGCCCTGCTGCGGATGTTCCGCAGCCGGGAGCGCTTCGGCGAGCAGCGGGCCCGCCACCGGCGCACGCTGAACTCCTGGTACTGGCTGGGCTGGTGGGTCCAGCCGGTGCTGGAGAGCCCGCGCGACCTGTTGCTCGCGCACGCCTCGCACTGGCTCGACGGCCGCCATGTGCCCGAGCTCGACCGGGCGCTCGCCGGTCTGCCGCCCGTCGACGCCGACCCTCAGGTGCGGTTCCTGCACGCCTGCCGGGCGTATCTGGTCAAGGACTGGGATCAGCTCGTCCGGCACACCGAGCCGCTCGTCAATGATCCGCTGCTCGGGATCGAGGCCGGGCTGTTCGGCGGCATGGCGCGGGTCCGGCTGGAGATGTACGGGCAGGCCGAGCCGCTGCTGTCCACCGCGCTGATGCGCTGTCGCAGCGAGCAGCCGCAGCGCAAGGAGCTGCGGTACTGGCTGGCGCGCGCCCATGAGGGCACGGGGCGCAGCGCGGCCGCGCTGCCGCTGTACCGGGCGGTGCACCGGGTCGATCCGGCCTTCATGGACACCTCCGCGCGCCTCGCGGCGATCGCCGAGTACGACGGGATCGACGGCACCGACGAGTCGGTCGGTGTGGCATCGGTGTCGCTGGCGGGCGCGGGTTTCGGGCAGGAAGCGGTGGACGCCCAGTCGGCCGAGACGGAGCCTCCGCCAGTGCCCGAGCCGCGGCTCGGCAAAGACCCGCAGACCCAGCTCGGCGGCGCGGTCCCGGCCGGACCGCCGGACGGCGTACGGGAGAAGACGGCCCTCCCGACCCAGCCGGCACCCGCGCAGTTCCCGTCCGGCGCGACGGATCCGGTGCTGCTCGCCGATGCGCTCGCGGAACTGGAGCGGATGGTGGGCCTGGAGCCGGTGAAGCGGCAGGTGAAGGCACTCTCCGCGCAGCTGAACATGGCCCGGCTGCGGGCCGGGCAGGGTCTGCCGGTACAGCCTCCGAAACGCCACTTCGTCTTCTCCGGCCCCTCCGGCACGGGCAAGACCACCGTGGCCCGGATCCTCGGCCGGGTCTTCTACGCGCTCGGGCTGCTCGGCGGGGACCATCTCGTGGAGGCGCAGCGGTCCGATCTGGTCGGTGAGTTCCTCGGCCAGACCGCCGTGAAGGCGAATGAACTGATCGACTCCGCCCTCGGCGGGGTGCTGTTCGTGGACGAGGCGTACTCCCTCTCCAACTCCGGCTACAGCAAGGGCGACGCCTACGGCGACGAGGCGCTGCAGGTGCTGCTGAAGCGCGCCGAGGACAACCGCGACCATCTGGTCGTCATCCTCGCGGGCTATCCCGAGGGCATGGACCGGCTCCTCGCCGCCAACCCCGGGCTGTCCTCCCGCTTCACCACCCGGGTGGACTTCCCGTCGTACCGCCCGCTGGAACTGACCGCCATCGGGGAGGTGCTCGCCGCGGGCAACGGCGACCTGTGGGACGAGGAGGCGCTGGACGAGCTGCGGTCGATCAGCGGACATGTGGTCGACCAGGGCTGGATCGACGAGCTGGGCAACGGGCGGTTTCTGCGCACGCTGTACGAGAAGAGCTGCGCGTACCGGGATCTGAGGCTGTCGGGGTACGCCGGCACTCCGACCCGCGAGGATCTGGCGACGCTGCGGCTCGCCGACCTGATGCAGGCGTACGGGGAGG
>NZ_JBSGZO010000413.1:0-7835 GCF_053611045.1 Streptomyces sp. NPDC054841
GGGCCTTCTTCACCGCGTCGGCCAGGAGGGCGGCGGGATCGCCCTGCCCCTCGACGATCTTCACCGCGGCCGCGTTGAACGTGCTGCTCACGGCGGTGTCCCAGGTTCCCGGGAAGTGCTTGCCGTGCTTCTCGGCGAGCACCACGGCCTCCCTGGCCGTGCCCTGGGAGAGCTTCTGTGCGGACGCCGCCACGGACCTGCGCGGCGGGACGTGGAAGCCGTAGCTCTCGGCGAAGTCCTTCTGCAGGTCGGACTGCTGGACCCACAGCCACTGGACGAACTTCTTGGCCGCGGCCACGTTCTTGCCTTTGGCGTTGACACAACTGGTCCATCCGCCGACGCGGACGACGGGAGCGCCGCCGGCCTTGAAGGCGGGCCACGGCAGCATGCCGAAGTCGTCACCGAGGGCGGACTTGATCGCGGGCATCGCCCACAGGCCGCTCCACTGCATCGGCACGACGCCCTGGGTGAGGGCGGCGGGGTCCCACCAGTCGGTGGTGAACCCGAGCAGGAGCGACTTGTCGTCGTGCAGGCGCTTCAGCCCCTTGAGCGCTTCCAGCGCCTGTGCCGATCCGAACGCCACCTTGCCGTCGGGGGTCACGAGTTCGCCGCCGTTGGAGAAGACGGCGATGCTCCCGGAGTCGCCGAGGCCGTCGTTGCCGACGAAAAGGCCCTTGTTCTTCTTCGTGGTCAGGGCCTTCGCCGCGGCGACGAGACCGTCGAAGGTCGTGGGCGGGGTGACCCCGGCCTTCGCAAGGGCGTTCTTGCTGTAGTACAGCATCATGACGTCGTCGATCATCTTGACGCCGTAGAGCTTGCCGTCGACGGTGACAGCCTCGACTGCGTTCGTGTTGAAGTCGCTCCTGGCGGTGCCGTACACGTCGTCGAGCGCGGCGATCTGACCGCGGCGGGCGAGGCTCTCGCTGAAGTCGCCGATCTCGAAGACGTCGGGGGCGGCGTCGGTCAGCAGGGTCGCGTTGACCTTGCCCGTGTAGTCGCCCGGAACCCACGTGACCTTCACGGCTATGTCGGGGTTGGCCTTCGTGAAGGCGGTGGCGTAGCGGAGCACGGCCTGCTGGGTCCCGGCCTCGCCGTAGGCGTGATACCAGACGTTGAGAGTGGTCTTGGCACCGGAGCCTGCGGAGCCGCCGACGGGGTCGGTTCTGCACCCGGTCGACAGGACGCTTCCGGCGACGACGAGCAGCGATCCCGTGAGGAATCCGCGTCGGCTAAGCTCTGGTCTGCGTGTGCTCATGTCGCACCTTCTGTGTGGGTGTGGCGGGGCGGATGTGCTGCCTGGCCGGCGCCTTCGTCATTGCTTGCCGGCAGAGGAGGGCGTCGGCCAGGGAGTCGTACGCGACGGCTGCGGGATGTTCAGCCGGCGCCGATCGTGGTGGTGGCTGCGTACTGCGGGAAGAGGGCCTGGATGGCCACGGCGGCGCCGCCACGAGCCCATTCCTCCCAGGGGAGCGGCCGCAGCGACAGCGGGCACCGGGAAGCCGCCCCGAAGGCGTGCTCGGCGTACGCGTCCTGGATGTGGCGGCTGAACAGGTCGTAGGCGTCGACGCCTTCGCCGCTGACGACGACACGCTCCGGGCCGACGAGATTGACCAGTGCGGAGATGCCGACCCCGATGGCGTGTCCGGCCCGGGCGAAGGCCTCGCGCGCCGCGGGGAGACCGTCCCGGGCCATGTCGGCGACCTCGCCGAACGTGAGGTGCGGGTTCGTGGTGGCCAGGCGGACCGCCGCGAGGATCGCGTCGGTCGAGGCGATCGCCTCGACGCAGCCACGCGCGCCGCAGCGGCAGTGCGGACCGGTCGGGTCGACACAGAGGTGGCCGACCTCGCCCGCGACACCGTACGCGCCCCTGAGCAGCTGCCCGTTGACGACCAGGGCGGAGCCTATGCCCGCACCGATGGTGACCAGCGCGAAGTACTCGGTACCGATGCCTTCGCCGAACCAGTGCTCGGCGACGGTCAGGGCCCTGACGTCGTTCTCGACGGTGACGGCCAGGCCGGTGGAGGCGGTGAGCAGTTCGGCGAGCGGGACGTCGCGCCAGCCGAGGAGGCCGGAGTGGCGGAGCCGGCCGCTGTCCCGGTCCACGTCCCCGTTCACCGCGACGCCGAGGTGTCGTGTACGGGCACGGAACGCGGGGTCGGCGTCGAGCAGTTCGCCGACGAGCTCGGCCGTGAGGCCGGCGGCGGCCTCGGGGGTGCAGTCGTCGACAGGACGGACGGCCGTGGCCCGGATCCCGGCGCGCAGATCGCATACGGCGCCGAAGACCTGGTCGGAGCTGATCTTCAGGCCGATGAAGTACTCCCGGTCGGGGGCGACCGCGAGCGGGTTGACCGGCCGGCCGGCACCGGGTGCGGTGCGCTCCGGCGGGAGTTCGTACAGATAACCGTCGTCGATGAGGGGCCTGGCCGCCTTGGTGACCGCGGTCGAGGAGAGCCCGGTCCGCCGCGCCAGTTCCACTCTGCTGAGTGGACCCTCCACGAGGAGCAGGGCGAGGACCGCGGTCTCGGCGGGCGCACTGACCAGAGGCCGGGACTGATGTCGAAACACGGGAGCAACATAAAGCAAATAAATAACTTCTTCCAGTATTGATTTGGGAGTTGGGGCCGCCCTACGCTCGGGCCCGCCTCCGTGCCCTCCAGGACTTCACGAACACGGCACCGTCTTCCGGGTGTTGTGTCGCCATGCCTCCAAGTCGCCCTGGATTCAACCCTGTTCCTCACCACACCCTCAGGGGACCCATCCGTGCACGCCACGCTCCCGCCCGTCACCTTCGACCCCGGCCTCGGCCTCGCGGTCCTGCGCACACCGAACAGCCTCTACGCGCTGCGCCTCGCCTCCGACGGCAGCCCCCGGCACCTGTACTGGGGCCCGCCGCTCGACACCGTGACGCTCGCCGAGGTCCCGGACGCGGTCTCCCCCGCGGCGAGCAGCTTCGAGGCCGATGCCGCCGCCGACGAACTCGCGCCGCAGACCGGGGCGCGCTTCGGCCCGGCCGGCCTTCAGGTCCGCTTCGCCGACGGGACCCGGGGCGCCCAGTGGCGGTTCGCCGGTCACACCGTCGACGGCGGCGAACTGCGGTTGCGCCTGGAGGACCGGCACCGACCCTTGCGGGCCGAACTCTGCTACCGCGTCCGGAGCGACACCGACGTCATCGAGCGCTGGACGGAACTGACCCACACCGGGGCCGCGGACGGTCCGCCGGATCCGATCAGCGTCAACCGGCTGGACTCGGCGTCCTGGACCGCTCCCCCGCTGCCCGACTACCGGCTCAGCCATCTGATCGGGGGCTGGAACAGCGAGTTCCAGCTCCAGCGCGACCGGCTTCCGGTCGCCGAGACCGTACTGACCAGCCGTCGGGGTCTCACCAGCCACCACGCCAGTCCCTGGCTGGCCCTCGACGACGGCACCGCGACCGAGGACCGGGGTGAGGTCTGGAGCACAGCGCTCGCCTGGAGCGGGAGCTGGCGCGTCACCATCCACCGCGATCCGAGCGGCCACACCACCTGGACCGGCGGCTTCGGCCACGAAGGGCTCAGCTGGACCCTGCAGCCGGGCGAGAGCCTGCGCACACCGGTGTACGCCGGGCTGTACACCCCGCACGGCTTCGGCGCCGCCAGTCACGCCTGGCACCACTACGTGCGCGCGCACGTACTGCCCGGGCCCGAGCGGGACCGGCCCGTGCTCTACAACTCGTGGGAGGCCACCGGATTCGACGTCGACGAGGCCGGTCAGATCCGCCTCGCACACCTGGCCGCCCACGTCGGTGCCGAACTCTTCGTCCTGGACGACGGATGGTTCGGCACCCGTCGCGACGACCGGTCCGGACTCGGCGACTGGACTCCTCGCCCCGAGGCCTTCCCCCGGGGACTGCGCCCGCTCGTCGACGAGGTGCACGGCCTCGGCATGGACTTCGGCCTGTGGGTCGAGCCGGAAATGGTCAACCGTGACAGCGAGTTGTACCGCGCGCATCCGGACTGGGTCGTCCACTCCCCCCGGCTCGACGCGACCGAACTCCGCAATCAGCTCGTGCTGAACTTCGCCCGGCCCGAGGTCGAGGCCTGGGCCCAGCAGACCCTCGACCGCCTGGTGCGCGAGAACGACGTCGACTGGCTCAAGTGGGACGCCAACCGGGCCTTCACCGAGGCGGGATGGGACGGCCACCCCGACCCCGACCGCCTGTGGATCGACCACACGCGGGCCGTCCACCGCATCATGGACCGGCTCCGCGCCGCCCACCCCGGTCTGCGGATCGAGGCCTGCGCGGGCGGCGGCGGGCGCGTCGATCTCGGCATCCTCGCCCGCACCGATCAGGCCTGGACTTCGGACAACACCGACCCGGTCGACCGGATCGGCATCCAGAACGGCTTCAGTCAGCTCTTCCCCGCCCAGGCCATGGCCGCGTGGGTGACCGACAGCCCCAACACCGCCACCGGACGGCGCACCCCCCTGCGCTTCCGCTTCCACGTCGCCATGGCGGGCGCACTGGGGCTGGGCGGAGACCTGACGTCCTGGTCGGAGGAGGAACTCGCGGAAGCCGCCGAGCTCGTGGCCGATTACAAGCGGATCCGCCCGCTCGTGCAGAGGGGTCACCAGCACCGGGTCGCCCCGGCCGCCGGGCCCGTGGCCGCCGTCCACTACGCGGCACCGGACGACAGCGAGCACGTGCTCCTCACCTGGCGCCCCACAACTGGCTTCGGGCACCGCCCCGCCTCTGTGCGGCTGCCCGCTCTCGACCCCGAAGCGCACTACCTGGACCCGGAGCTGAACCAGGTCCACAGCGGCGCCGTGCTCGCACGCCACGGCATCGACCCGCGGCTGCCCGCCGGCGACCACGCCAGCAGCCTGATCCGGCTCCGCCGCGTCGGCCCCTGAACACCCCCCGCCCCCAGCCACGACTCCCCTGGAACCTCCCATGAACAGCGCCCGCGTACTGGTGATCGGAATCGACGGCGTACGCCTCGACCTGATCCCCGAACTGCACACCCCCCACCTCGACGGGATCGCCCGCGCGGGCTTCCTGGCCCCCGTCGAGGTGGACTCCGTGACGCCCACGATGTCGGGCCCGTGCTGGACCACCATCGTCACCGGCGTCGGTGTCCCCAAACACGGGGTCTGGGCCAACCGCCTCGACGGCTATCGCCTCGACGTCTTCCCCGACTTCACGACCCGTCTCGCGAGCGACTGCGGACGACGGACCTTCGCCGTCGGCGGTTGGGCACCGCTCTTCCTCGCCCAGCAGGGCGGCCCCCTCTTCGTCGCCCCCACCCGGCTCCGCTACATCGCTCCCCGCGAGGACACCCCCGAGGCGTGGGAAGAGGTGGACGACAGAGTGACCGCCGACGCGGAGCACCTCCTCGCCCTGGACGAGGACCTCCACGCCGGCTTCGTCTACCTCGGCGCCGTCGATGAGACCGCCCACTTCCTCGGCTGCGGCGAGGAGTACCGCCAGGCGATCGAGGCCGCGGACCGGCGCCTTGGCCGGCTCCTCACCGCCGTACGCGATCGCCCCGGCTACGCGGCGGAGGAGTGGACGGTCATCGTGGTGACGGACCACGGCCACCGCGATGAAGGGGGCCACGGGGGACGGAGCCGCCAGGAGCGAACGGCCTGGATCGCCGCGTGCGGTCCCGGTCTGACCCCCGGCGCGGCCCCGTCGCACCTCCACCACGCCGATGTCGCCGCGCACGTCTACAAGGCCCTCGGCATCACGGCCGACCCTCACTGGACCTTGGACGGCACCGCTTTCACCACGTGAACCCGCCGAGGACGGCCATGCGCTCCCGCCACGGGTTAGGGCCTGTCCGGCGGATCCTGCTGGGCTCGCGACGCCCTGCGACTCCGTCTCCTGCGTTGTCGTCAGTCGGCATGGCTCCGCCATGACTCTCCCCCTGCCTTCGGCGGGGGGACCCCCATCCTCCGCCTTGGATCCGAAGCCACATCAGTGACATCAGCCGCTTCACGGCGGGCGCTCGCTGATCCAGCCTGATCCGCCGGACAGGCCCTACACGCTCCGAACGAGGCGCGGCCCGGTGAGCCCGGGCTGCGCCTCTCGGTATGACCGGGGGACAATCACGAGGTGGATGCCATGTCTGCCGCCACCCCTGCCCCGGGGCCGTCCCCGGCACCGGGGGCGCCCGCGCCGCTCGCGCGCAGGCTCGCCCCGCCACTGGCCGCCCTGGCCGGTGTCGCCGCGGCCTTCGCCTACGTCGGCGCGGTGGACCCGAACGAGCCGGGTCACTACCCCGTCTGCCCGCTGCTGCGGTTCACCGGGATCTACTGCCCGGGCTGCGGCGGGCTGCGCAGCGCCCACGCCTTCATCCACGGCGATCTCGGCGCTGCCTTCGGCTCCAACGCCCTCGCGGTCGTAGGGTACGGAGTCTTCGCCGTCCTGTGGACCGTCTGGCTGGTCCGCGCGGCCAGAGCCCTGCCGGTGCGGATCGGCCTCGGGCCCGCCTGGTGGTGGGCGCTCGGCGGGGTTCTGACGGTCTTCACCGTCGTACGGAACCTGCCCTTCGGCTCGGTGCTCGCGCCATGACGCCCCGGGCGAAGTTCCAGGTAGTGGGACGGCGGTCAACCGGATGCGGGCCCTTCGCCCTCCTCCGGATACCATCGAGATAGCTGACAGTGATCCACGATCCACCACCCGGAAGGGGGCCGCTCGCGTGAGTGTGCTCGACGAGATCATCGAAGGCGTGCGCGCCGACCTCGCAGAGCGGCAGGCGCGGGTCAGCCTCGACGAGCTCAAGGAGCGTGCCGCCAAGGCGCCCCAGGCCAAGGACGGCGTGGCCGCGCTGCGCGGAGACGGCGTCAAGGTCATCTGCGAGGTGAAGCGCTCCAGCCCCTCCAAGGGAGCGCTCGCCGCGATCGCCGACCCGGCGGGACTCGCCGCCGACTACGAGGCAGGCGGCGCTGCCGTCATCTCCGTCCTCACCGAGCAGCGCCGCTTCGGCGGCTCGCTCGCGGACCTGGAAGCCGTGCGGGCCCGGGTGGACATCCCGGTGCTCCGCAAGGACTTCATCGTCACGTCCTACCAGCTGTGGGAGGCCCGGGCGTACGGCGCGGACCTCGCCCTGCTGATCGTCGCCGCCCTCGACCAGGAGGCTCTGGTCTCGCTGATCGAGCGCGCCGAGTCGATCGGCCTCACCCCGCTCGTCGAGGTCCATGACGAGGAGGAGGTCGAGCGGGCCGTGGACGCCGGTGCCAAGATCATCGGTGTCAACGCGCGCGACCTCAAGACCCTCAAGGTCGACCGTTCCACCTTCGAACGCGTCGCTCCCGAGATCCCCGCGGGCATCGTCAAGATCGCCGAGTCCGGCGTCCGCGGCCCGCACGACCTGATCGCGTACGCCAACGCCGGCGCCGACGCGGTCCTGGTCGGCGAGTCCCTGGTCACCGGCCGCGACCCGAAGGCCGCAGTCGCCGATCTGGTCGCCGCCGGCGCCCACCCGGCCCTGCGGCACGGGAGGGACTGACCCTCCCATGACCGCCGTCGTCCGCCGCATACCGTCCGCCCACCGGCCGAGCGTCCGTCGCCCGGCCGGTGCGGCTGCCACGGCATGTGTGCCGCACGCCCCGCTGGCGCGCGGCTGCCGCCCGCGCGGCTGCCGTGCCCCGGCCCGGCGTGTGCACGGACGCCGCGTCCGGTACGTCATCGGGGACGAACCCGGCCAGGTCAACGGCATGCGATGGCGTCGCTGAGCGACTAGTGCTGTGGCTGGAAAGGTTTGCCGGGAAGCTCGCGGCGTCCGGTGCGGTGCATCGCAAGGCGGAGTATCGCCCTCGTACTGGACGTACTTGGGTGATGCGACAACGCAGCG
>NZ_JBSGZO010000414.1:0-7828 GCF_053611045.1 Streptomyces sp. NPDC054841
CTCTATGCCGTGCGTGGCGTGCCGGACGGTCCGGCCGACGACCTCCTCGCCGACCGGACGGCGCTCGGCGTCGTAGCTGGCGAGCAGGACCGGCCCCGCCTCCCCCCGGACGACGATGGCGAGCTTCCAGGCCAGGTTGCAGGCGTCCTGGATGCCGGTGTTCATGCCCTGGGCGCCGGTGGGCGGGTGGATGTGGGCGGCGTCGCCCGCGACGAAGACACGCCCGTCGGCGTAGCGGTCGACGATGCGGTGGCTGATGCGGAAGACGGAGGACCAGCGCATCCGGGAGAGGCGGGCGGGGCGGGGTGCCAGGCGGTCGACGACGGCCTGGATGTGGGACAGCTGAGGGGCGCTGCCGCCCTCCAGGCCGTGTGCGACGCCGTCGCCCCGCGCGGGCCCCGGGCCGGTCGCCCGCGTGGAGAGTTCGGGCGGGACCAGCATCGACATGCGGTAGCGGCCCGTGCCGGGCAGCGGGATGCAGACCAGCAGGTCGTCGGTGGAACCGTTGTCGGCGCGGTGACTGGAGCGTACGCCGTATCCGTGCGGCAGATCCCAGTCGGCCTCGACGTCGGCCAGCATGTACTCCTCGGGGAAGGCCGCGCCCTCGAAGGTGAGGCCCATCCCCTTGCGGACGATGCTGTGCGCTCCGTCGCAGCCGATCAGATAGCGGGCACGCAACTCCTCGTCCGCGCCGGAGGCGGTGCGCAGCCGGGCGGTGACCCCGTCCTGGTCCTGGGTGAACGACAGCAGTTCGGTGCCGCGTTCGATGACCGTTCCCAGGCCGGCGACGTACTCCTCGAGGAGGCGCTCGGTCTCGTACTGCGGCAGCGCGGCGAATCCGTAGGGCACCTCGGGCGGCAGCTCGAGGCCGATCCGCGCCTGTTCCCTGCCGTTGACGTAGATCAGCTGCCCGCGCAGCGGAACGGCAGCCTCCAGGACGGTGCGGGCCAGGCCCATCCGGTCCCAGATCTCCAGGGTGCGCGGCTGGATGCCAACCGCCTTGGCGTACGGGAGGCGGGCCGGCAGCCGGTCGACGAGACGGCAGTGCACTCCGTGCCGGCGGAGATCAGCGGCCGCACTCAGTCCGACCGGACCGGCGCCCGCGATCAGTACGTCGGTTGTGCGGGTGTGCTCCACGGGTGCCTCCCAGTGCCTGGCCCCGGACCGGTCCCGTATTCCATGGTCGCCCGGCGGTGCGCGGGCGGCGAGCCAGGCACCGGCGCCCGTGATCCGCGCACCGGCCGGCCCCGGTCCGAGCACGAAGCCGCGTACCTCGCTGAGTGGGTGTTTCTCGGGACGTCGCTCACCGTGACGGCGAACGGCCGGCGGACGTTCGCGCACGGTCCAACCGGGATGGAGGACCCGCGTTGGACAACCTGGGTGATCACTACCGGGAGGACGGCGAGCCCACCGGCGCGTAACACGACCCTCCCGTTCCTGCCCGATAGCTTCGTGCCCATCAACTGTGCACCTTGTGGGGGTGTGTGATGCGTCGTGGTGTTGTCGGACTGACTCTTCTGGCCGGCCTGGTCTCCTCCTTGCCCTGGCTCGGCGCGCAGGCCGTCTCTGCCGTGAACGCACCGGCAGGCCAGGACGGCAGCCGCGGTACGAACATCCTGATCGTCGGCATCGACAGCCGTGCCGGCCTGTCAGCTGAGGAGAAGCGGCGCCTTCACGTGGGCGGCAAAGCATGCGACTGCACCGACGTGATGATGCTCGTCCATCTTTCCGAGGACCACAGGCGCGCAAGCGTCGTCTCCATCCCCCGGGACAGTTACGTCGAGTACGCCACACCCGAGGGCGCCATCGCACCGCCCCGCCGAGGCAAGATCAACGGAGCTTTCAAGATCGGCCGGGGTCCCCTGGCCGTGCGCACCGTCCAGAATGTCACCGGCCTGCACATCGACCACTACCTCGAGACCGGCTTCGTCGGCTTCGAGCAAGCCGTCGACAACCTGGGCGGCGCGACCGTGTGCACGGACAAGCCGCTCAAGGACGAAAACTCCGGTCTCGACATCGCCGCGGGTACACAGCACCTCGACGGCAGTGGAGCCCTGCGTTACGCCCGCGCCCGGCACATCAACCGCCCCGGGGACCTCGGCCGGGTCCGCCGCCAGCAGCGGATGCTCGCCGACATGCTGGCCCGTCTGACCGTACAAGGGGCACTGGCCGATCCCGTGAGCGCGGCCCGTACGGCCGGCGAGCTGCTGAAGTCCGTACGCACGGACGACCGGACGGGCCTGGAGGACCTCGTCCGCATCGGCTGGACACTGGGCCGCCTGTCAGCGGACCGGACGGAGTTCGCCACCGTGCCGATCTCCCACTTCGACCACCGGGTGCCCGGCGTGGGGTCCACGCTGCTCTGGCACCAGGCCCGCTCCGAGGCCCTGTGGGACGCCCTGCGCTCAGACCGCCCCATCACCGGCGACACCCGTATCCTGCCGGTGCCCGAAACACGTGCCGAGAGCGACCCCACCGGTATCGAGGTGCGTGTTGATGACGCCACCGTCGCCAAGGCCCTCCGGCTCAGCAAGTTCGCCGTGGCGGACACCTCGGCGTCCGCCCCATCGGTGCGGCCCGCCGGCCCGCCTGTCATCGCGTACCCGGCCGGGCGTGAAGCAGATGCGTCCACGCTTGCCGCTGCACTGCCCGGAGCCCGCCTGCGGGCAGTCTCCCGGCAGGACGCGGTCTTCGAAGTCACCGTGGGCTCCGAGCCCGTGGTGGTCAAGACCGTCACCTACGACCGCAACGTCGCCGAAGGCGCCCCCGTCACAGCGGACCGCCTCCGCTGCGCCGGCCCGACAGCGCCGCGGCCGCGGAACCCCTGACCCGTGCGGGTGCGCAGCCTGCGGTGATCCGCTGCCGGCGAGCATGGCCCTGTCGGTACTCGACGTGCATCTGCACGGACCGTAGCGGGGTACGACACGCCCGGGGCCGGTGTCACAGCTGGTGGGTCCAGGCGATGACCAGCATCACACCGGCGGCGAGCGCGACGGCGGTGACGAGGTACGGCGCGATCCCTACCGTGCGGCCCCACATGCCGCCCGCCAGACGGGCGTGGAGGCGGCTGAGGAGCCACAGAGCCCCCAGCCCGGCGATCGCCGAGAGCAGGCCGACGCCGAAGTGCGCCAGCCAGGCCCCGCCCGTCGACGGTCCGCCCCAGGACGTGGTGTAAGGGCCGGGATCGACCAGCGGGTACAGAACGCCGCGCAGGATGAACAGGATCTCCATCCCGATCGGGATCAGCGACAGCAGCCCGAGCGGAACGCACAGCACCGCGTGGGCCAGCAGACGCGCCGCGCCGGGCCGGCGGCCCGAGGACTGCGCCGCCGAGTCCTGCTCTCCGGCCTGGGCCCACCACCGGCGCGCCGTGTCCGAGCGCCCGGCCGCAACCATGCCGACCGTCGCGATCGACGCCGGAAGGAGCGTGACGGCGTATCCGATCCGGCGCACGAACCGCGACCGGATGACACCCGAACCGGACTCCGCGACGTCGTCGGTGCGCCGGGACGCGCTGACTGCCATGCCCTGTACCTCCACTGTCCGGCCGGCCCGCTTGCCGACGACCAGAAGGTAGGAGCCAGGCTCGGTGGACCACGTCACACCACGGTGCCAAAGCTGACCCCCTACCCTCGTAGGGGGTCGGACGCGAGGCCACCTGCAATGGAGATCATGGAGAACAGGATGCTCGGGCGTCCTGAGGTTCTGGCCGAAGCTCGCGCCGAGGACGAACAGCGGGTGCGGGGTGCGGGACCCTGCCGCCCCTGCCTCGGGCCCTGCCGCCACACCTCGGGCCCTGCCGCCACACCTCGGGCCCTGCCGCCATACCTCGGTTCTCCCGAAGTCACCCGATCAGGACCCCAGTTCGGCCAGGCCGGAATGCTTCTAGACGTATTCCTCTACCCATGAGTGACCGTGCCTGGCGGCTTCAGCCAATCTCATCGCCCCTCTGGCGACGACCAGTTCAGCGTCCTCGATACGGCTGATCGTGCAGGCCTCCCTCAGCTCGGGCAAGGCATGCTCGCGAGCTGTCACGACTGCCGAATCCCAGTACCCCCTGTAACCAAGAGTGCCGCCTGCCACACGCACCACGTCCGGGTTGAGGATGTTCACAAGTGCAGCAATGGCAAGGCCGAATGCCACCCCCGCTTCGTGCACCACACGCTCGACGCCAGGGTCGCCGTGGGCCAGTGCGGCGTGAACCTGATCCGGCGATCTTCCGGTTCGCCTCACGATCGCCGCGCCGCCCGCGAGCTCGTCGAGGCGTTTCACTCCGTGATCGGTCGGCATCGGCATGCTGCCGACCTCGCCGGCCCACCCCCGTGAGCCCCTGAGCACTCTCCCTGCCGAGAGGTATGCGGAGCCCACCGCAGTGCCACAGATCAGCACGACCACGGTCGCATTGTCCGCGTGGCAGGTGGCTTCTTGCGCCAGGGCACCCCGGATGTCGTTGACGAGAAGCTGCGGAACGTCACAGCCTGCGAGTCCCTGCCACCCGGCGAGCTGCGGCAGGACGTCAGAGATCTCAACCTTCCGGTCTGCCACCAACCCCGGTACAGCGATGCCCAGTGCATCGGGCCGCAAGTCATTGTCTGCGATGAAGGCCTTGATCGCGGCTTCGATATCTGTCGGAGTTGCTGCGGGCCCCGTTGCCACCCGCCGTGTGAGCGGCCCCGCAAGGCCCTTGCCCTCCGCAAGCATGAGCAACTTGGTACCACCGATGTCGACACTGAGTGTTGAACGCACCATGGCATGCCTCACGACTCGACCGTGGACGCAACCTACCACCGCCCTCACGAGGTCAGCCGTGTCCGGGTGAAGCGATGGTTGTTGCCGGATGTGCCGGCCGCGCTGTCCGCGACGATCTCAACGCTCTCGCGCACGCCGCGCTCCTCCAGGGCTGCCTCGGGCGCGTACTGGACGGACCCGATGACAGCCCCGCACCCGCACGAGGGTGTATCTACGTACACCCCGGCCCGGCATGCAGACACAATGGCTGCGGCTTCGCCGAGCGGCATCGTCGTTGGCATGCGATTGAAACCTGTCGACATCAGGGCGATGGCCATGTTCCTCGCCGTTACCTTTCTGGCGGCCGGCGCGTTGGGCACGCTCCAGCCGGCGACACGGATCCCCGGCGAGGTCATCCAGCTGACCCAGTTCGGACCCGCACTCGGGGTGGGAGTTGCCGCGCTGCTGTGGCCGCGGCGTGTACGGGCACTGCTCGCCGGCGCCCTGCCGGGCCGCAGCAGTCATGGGGTGCTCCTGATCGTCACGGCACCGCTGATCATCGCGCTGAGCGTCGGCGCGTACGCGACGCTCACCGGGAACGTGCAACTGACGCGTCCGGACACCCCTTTTGCGTTGATCGCCGCGGCGCAGCTCATCGGCGCGTGTGGCGAGGAGATCGGCTGGCGCTGCTTCCTGCAACCGCTGCTGCGCACCCGCTTCGGCCCCTTTGGCGCTTCGGTCGCGGTGGGCGTGGCGTGGGGCGTCTGGCACGTCCAGGTCTTCGCGAGACACCCTGTGTACGCGGGGGCGTTCTTGATGGCAGCCGTATCCATGTCGGTCGTGATGGGGTGGGCCCTCGAAGGAGTGCGGGCTTCCAGGCTGCTGCTCGCGGGAGGCTTCCACGCTCTGATCAACCTCGGCATGCTGCTGTTCATGGACGAAGAGTCGGGCGCGGTACTCCCCATGGTGTTGTTCGGGGCGTCGTGCCTGGTGGCAGCGGGGCTGTGGACGTGGACGAGCTCTCGCAGCGGACGGTCGCCGTCGTCGGCGTCAGCCCTGGCACCAGCGACGGGAACGGCACCGACACCGACACCGACTAAGCTCCCTCCGATCATGGACGATGTTCGATAAGCCACGCACGGTCGTCTCCCGCGCATGTGTCGCGGTCGGCCGGTGCCAGTTGGCGAGCCTGCATGCCATCGCGGTGGCGGCGGCAGGCTCGCTCGTGGTGCTCGCCCTGCTGCTGATACCCGTGGGCGTCGGCTTCCTGCTGCTGCCGCCGGCCACGCGTACCCTGCGCTCGCTGTCCGATCGCTCCCGCTCACGCGCCGCCCGATGGACGGGCGTTCATGTCACTCCGCCCGAGCCCCTGCCCGCGGACCGCACCCTCAACGCCCGCAGGACATCGGGCGCGATCCTCGCCGATGAGGGTTTCTGGCGCGACCTGGTATGGGCCTGGCTGGAGCCGGTGACCGGCGGCCTCCTGGTCGCCGTGCCCCTCGCCCTGATCGAGTACGGGGCGTTCGGCGCGCTGGTCCAGCCGTTCATCTGGCGGCTCATCGACGACGGCAACTGGTATGCGTTCGTCCCGGTGCACAGCACCCCGACCATGCTTGCCGCGCTGGTGCTGGGGCTCGCCTTCATGGCCGCCGGCCTGCTCGCCGCCCCCGCCACACTCCGGCTGCACACCCGGATGACCCGGCCTCTGCTCTCCGCGCCCCGCAGCACCCAGCTCACCCGGCGGGTCGATCAGCTCACCGACGCCCGTGCCTGGGCCCTGGACACTCTGGCCGCCGAACTGCGGCGCATCGAGCGGAACCTGCACGACGGTGCGCAGGCTCGGCTGGTCTCCCTGGGGATGACGCTCGACCGTGCCATGCGCCGACTGGAGACAGACCCGGCGGCGGCACGCGAGCTCCTGCTGGACGTCCGCGGAACGTCCGAGCGGGCCCTGCAGGACCTGCGCGACCTCGTCCACGGCATCCACCCGCCGGTCCTCGCCGACCGAGGGCTCGGTGACGCCGTCCGCTCGCTGGCGCTCGACAGCTTCCTCGACGTCCACGTCGAGGCCCGGCTGCCGGGCCGGCTCCCGGCACCGGTCGAGTCCGCCGCCTACTTCGCTGTGAGCGAGACCCTGACGAACGCGGCGAAGCACTCCGGCGCCCGCGAGGTCGGCATAGCCCTGATGTACGAGAACGGCGTGCTGCGCGTGACCGTCACCGACGACGGCCACGGCGGCGCCGACCCTTCACGGGGCACCGGAGTGAACGGCGTACGACGGCGATTGGATACCTTCGATGGCACCCTCGTCCTGCACAGCCCGCAGGGCGGACCGACCACCGTGACGATGGAGATTCCGTGCGCGTTGTCCTCGCCGAAGACCTCTTCCTGCTGAGAGACGGGCTGACACGCACACTCCAGGAGCACGGCTGCGAGGTCGTCGCGGTGGACAACGGCCCCTCTTTGTTGCGCGCGCTCTTCGACGAGGGGGACGCAGCGCCGGATGTCGCGGTGGTCGACGTGCGGCTGCCGCCGACCTTCACCGACGAGGGCCTGCGGGCCGCGCTGGAAGCCCGTCGCCGACGTCCCGGCCTGCCCGTCCTCGTACTCTCCCAGTACGTCGAGCAGCTCTACGCGAACGAGCTGCTGGCCGGGGGCGAAGGTGCCGTCGGCTATCTGCTCAAGGACCGGGTCACCAACACCGAGCAGTTCGTGGACGCGGTCCGCCGAGTGGCTGCCGGAGGCACGGTGATGGACCCTCAGGTCATCTCCAGGCTCCTGTCGCGCGGCGACGCCCGTGGCACGATCGGCAGCCTGACGCCGCGCGAGCGCGACGTCCTGGAACTGATGGCCGAGGGCAGGTCGAACACCGCCGTCGCAAGCGGCCTGCACATCAGCGAGAGCGCCGTGGCCAAGCACACGGCGAGCATCTTCGCCAAGCTGCGTATCAGCCCATCGGCGGACGACAACCGCAGAGTGCTGGCCGTTCTGGCATATCTCAAGCGCTAGTCTTCTGAGTCAGGAATCCTGTTCAGATATGAGGCGAGGCGTTCGAGGATCTCGTCGGCGGTCTTCGTCCAGACGTAGGGCTTCGGGTCGG
>NZ_JBSGZO010000415.1:0-7822 GCF_053611045.1 Streptomyces sp. NPDC054841
CCCGCGGGCTCGGGGCGGCGGCACTACGCTGCGGGCTGATGACTGCCACGGGAAAGATCGTGCTGCTCGGCGGCGGGTTCTCCGGGGACCCCGACACGCTGCTCGACGACTTCGTCCTCGCCCACGCCCGGCGCGCTCGGCCGAGAATCTGCTTCCTGCCCACCGCGAGCGGAGATGCGGAAGGCTACATTCAGGGCTTCAGTGCCGCCTTCGAGCGGCAGGACTGCGAGCCCACCCATCTTCCGCTGTTCCGGCGCGACCGCGAGGATCTGCGGACCTTCCTCCTCGGCCAGGACATCGTGTACACCGGCGGCGGGAACACCGCCAACATGCTGGCCGTGTGGCGGCTGCACGGTGTGGACGACATCCTGCGCGAGGCATACCGCCGAGGTGTGCTGCTCTGCGGGATCAGCGCAGGCGCCGCCTGTTGGTTCGACGCCTGCCTGACCGACTCCTTCGGGCCCGTCCGGCCGCTGCATGACGGGCTCGGGCTGCTGCCCGGCAGTATGTGCCCGCACTACGACAGCGAGGCCGAGCGCAGGCCTGCGTACCTCTCGGCCGTCGCCGGCGGCGTACTGCCGGACGGCTGGGCGCTCGACGACGGCGCGGCCGCACTCTTCGTGGACGGACGCCTCGACGACGTCGTCACGAGGACGCCGGGCGCCGCTCTGCACCGGGTCGTCCGGCACGGGGAGGATGCGGTCCGCGAAGAGCCCGGCCTCCCCGCCCGCCTGCTCACACTCACTTGAGCCGTGCCGCGATGCGGGCCCGCATCGCGTTCATGGTGAAGCCCCTCGGATCGACCTTGCCCGGCTGCCACTCCAGATGGCCGATGACCGACCGCGCCGTCCAGCCGTGGCGGCGGCAGACGGCCGCCGCGGCCTTCTCGATGGCCTCCAGCTGGGCGGCGGGCCACGGGTCCTCGCCGTCACCGAGGTTCTCGCACTCGAAACCGTAGAAGTGCCGGTTCCCGTCGGTGTTCGCCTCGTTGTCCGGCGGCAGCAGCTTCTCCGCGATCACGGCGCGCAGGACGTCGTCGTCGCCGAGCCCTGCGTGGTTGGCTCTGCCGTAGCCGACCAGATGGACCTTGCCGTCCTTGTCGATGACTCCGTGACAGAGCGGGCCGGGCAGGGTCGGGTAGCCGTCCCGGCAGATGCGGACGGTGTCGTCGGTGCCGTTGGTGACGGTGTGGTGAATCATCACGCCGTGCACCGGCCCCCATGGGCCCTTGTGATTGCGGTTGCGGGTGCGCCAGTCGCCGACCTGGACGACCGTGAGCCCCTCGTCGCGAAGGGCGTCGAGGAAACTGCTCGCGGACATGGGTAAGGACATGAACGACTCCTTCGTGGGGTGTGGTGGTGCTGGACCGTGGCCGAGCGGAATGGCTCGTACCGGCCTTGTACCCAACACCGTTGCCCGGCCGATCCGTTCGTACGGTGTGCGAGCCGATCCGGACAGCCGGTTCGGGCAGGTGATCCGGATCAGCTGATGCGGACAGCTGATCCGGACATCGGATTTTGGCAGTCGATCCCGGTGGTGATCAGGGTGGTGGGCCGGCCGGGTGCAAAGCGCGTGTCATGCCCCGCACGTTCGCGACTAGTCCCACTCATTTGTGTAATGGCGTGGCGACTCTCCGTGCTGGAAGGCTTTTCCTCGCAGGTCAACCCATGATTGCGAGGGAGTCCCATGTCGGTTGGTTCGGTTGGTGACGAGGTGAGCGAGGACCAGGCGCCGCCGCAGCAGAGTCTCGGCACGGCAGCCGCGCGGAACCTGGCGACCACCACCAAGTCGGCGCCCCAGATGCAGGAGATCACCTCCAGGTGGCTGCTGCGGATGCTGCCCTGGACCCAGGTGCAGGGTGGTACGTACCGGGTGAACCGTCGGCTCAGCTATTCCGTGGGCGACGGGCGTGTCACCTTCATCCAGACCGGGAGCCAGGTCGAGGTCATTCCGGCCGAGCTCGGCGAGCTGCCACCGCTGCGGGGGTTCGGCGACGAGGCCGTGCTCGGCGAACTGGCCCAACGATGCCGGCAGGTGAGGTTCGCGCCCGGCGACGTGCTGGCCACGAAGGGCGAGACGGCGGACCGGGTGTTCCTCCTGGCGCACGGCCGGGTGGAGCAGATCGGCACCGGCCCGTACGGCGACGAGGCGGTGCTCGGGGTCCTCGCCGACGGGTCCTACTTCGGCGACCGCTCCCTGGTCGACGGGGACGCCGAATGGGAGTTCACGGCCCGGGCCGCCACCGCATGCATCGCGCTGGAGCTCTCCCGGCAGGACGTGCTCACGCTCGCGGACCGTGCGGAGTCCCTCGGAGCTCATCTCCTCTCCGTGCTGTCGATCCCCCAGCAGCGGACCAACAAATACGGCGAGGCCGCCATCGACCTCTCCGCCGGCCATGTCGGCGAAGCCGTCGTGCCGCACACGTACGTGGACTACGAAGCGGCCCCGCGCGAGTACGAACTGAGCGTCGCCCAGACCGTGCTGAAGGTCCACAGCCGCGTCGCGGACCTCTATAACCAGCCGATGAACCAGACCGAGCAGCAGTTGCGGCTGACGGTCGAGGCGCTGCGCGAGCGCCAGGAGGACGAGCTCATCAACAACCGGGAGTTCGGGCTCCTGGCCAACTGCGACTACGGGCAGCGGCTGCAGCCCCACGACGGCGTGCCCAGCCCCGACGACATGGACGAGCTGCTGTCCCGGCGGCGTGGCTCCAAGCTCTTTCTCGCCCACCCGCGCGCCATCGCCGCGTTCGGCCGCGAGTGCAACAAGCGCGGCCTCGTCCCCGAGAGCGTGGACATCGGTGGCAACAAGATCCCGGCATGGCGCGGAGTTCCGATCTTCCCCTGCAACAAGATCCCGGTCTCGGACGCCAGGACCACCTCGATCCTGTGCATGCGTACGGGCGAGGACGACCAAGGCGTCATCGGCCTGCAGCAGGCAGGAATCCCCGATGAGATCGAGCCGAGCCTGTCCGTCCGCTTCATGGGCATCGACGAGCAGGCGATCATCTCCTACCTGGTCACGGCCTACTACTCGGCGGCGATCCTCGTGCCCGACGCACTCGGCGTGCTGGAGAACGTCGAAGTCAGCCGCTGGCGCTGACGGGCCCGGGCGCGCTCGGCCCGGCGGGGGCGGCCCGGCGCCGCCCCGTCCCACCCCCTTCACAGAGGACGTGACCGTGATCATGACCAGCACGGACGCCGCCGCCACCGAGGGGCACGAGGCAGCGGCACTCCTGGAGCGCACCCGCATCGCCGTCAATCCCCGGCTGCGCGACACCGTGGAGTCGCTGCCCGGTTCCCTGCGCCGTGTCGCGATGTACCACTTCGGCTGGGAGCACGCCGACGGCATGCCGGCCGCGGGATCGGCGGGGAAGGCGATCCGGCCCGCCCTGGTGCTCGCCGCCGCCCGGGCGCTCGGCGGGGATCCGCAGCACGCCGTGCGGGCCGCGGCCGCCGTGGAACTCGTCCACAACTTCACGCTGCTGCACGACGACGTCATCGACATGGACCGGACCCGCAGGCACCGGCCCACCGCCTCGACGGTGTTCGGCACCCCGGACGCCATCATCGCGGGCGACGCCATGCTCGCCCTCGCGCTGCGGCTGCTCGCCGAGGACCGGCACCCCGGGTCCCCGGCCGCCTCGGCCCGGCTCGCCGCCTGTGTGATCGAGCTCTGCGCCGGCCGGCAGGCGCACTGCGCCTTCGAGCAGTCCGGCCCGCACGAGGTCTCGCTCGACGAATGCCTCGCCATGGTGACGGCGAAGACCGGGGCGCTGCTCGGCTGCGCCTGCGCCCTCGGCGCACTGTACGCGGGCGCGGGCGAGGAAGAGGTCGCGGCCATGGACGCCTTCGGACGGGAGGTGGGGCCGGCCTTCCAGCTCATCGACGATCTGATCGGGATCTGGGGCGATCCCGGCCGTACGGGCAAACCGGCCCGGGCCGATCTGATCGCGCACAAGAAGGCGCTGCCGGTGGTGGCGGCGCTCAGCTCGGGCACCGTGGCAGGGGCGGAGCTGGCCGAGCTCTACGGCCGGGCGATGGACGACGAGGCGGTCCGCCGCGCCGCCGAGGCGGTGGACCGGGCCGGCGGCCGGGACTGGGCGCAGCTCCAGGCGGCCGACCGGATGGCGCGGGCCGTCCAGCAGCTGTCCCGGGCCGTCCCCGACCTCAGGGCGGCTGGGGATCTGCTCTCCCTGGCGGAGTTCGTCACACGCCGCACCCGCTGAGCGCGGACGCCGTACCCGCTGGGCGCGGATGCCGTACCCGCTGGGCGTGGACGCCGCGCCAGGTGCGAAAGCCCGGACCCAACTCTAGGATCGCAGCGGCCAGTTGACGATCACGGAGAGGGGCCCGGGCGTGGGCGTACGGATACGGCAGGCGGGGGAGAGCGACCGCGAAACGGTGGTACGGCTGCTCGACGAGGCGTTCATGCACGACCCGGTGAGCAGCTGGGTCTTCCCCGACGAGGCTCATCGCCGCAGGGTGCACGGCACATTCCTCGGTGTGTTCCTCGATGCCGCGCTCACGGAGGGCCGGGTCGACATGACGGAGGACGGGACGGCCGCGGCGCTCTGGCTGCAGGTGCCGGCCGACCCGCCCGAGGAGGAGGACGACACCCCGGCCCGGATGCGCGAGATCGCAGACCCGGACAACGAGCGGGCCGAGCTCGTCGGGCGGCTGACCGGCGAGGCCCATCCGCAGGGCCGGGCGCACGAGTATCTGCTGCTGATCGCGGTCTCCCCGGAGCAGCAGGGCCAGGGGCTCGGGAGCGCACTGCTCGCACCCGCGCTGGAGCGCTGCGATCGCGAGGGTGTGCCCGCGTATCTGGAGGCGAGCAACCCCCGCAGCAGCAGACTGTACGAGCGGCTCGGCTTCGCCTTCACGGACCGTACGGTCGAGCTGCCCGGCGGCCCGCACATGTGGCCCATGTGGCGGGAGCCCGTCGCCGGACGGGTCACTTCTCAGGGACGATCCGCGTGACGACGGTCTCCACCAGGGCGTTCACGTCCTGGTCGGCGAGCACATCCGGCAGGGTGAAGTGCTCCAGCAGCAAGCCCGTCATGGCCAGATAGAGGGCGAGGAAGGTGTCCGCGTCGCCGGGGAGCCCGGAATCGAGATGGAAGCGCCGGTTCGCATCCAGGTCGGCGCGGATCGCCCGGTTCAGCTCCGCCTGCAGCGCCGGGCGGCGGGTGGCCTCCAGCCGTAGCTCCAGCATGGCGAGGTAGCCGGTCCGCTCCTCGGCCATGCGCCGCACCAGCCACTGCATCAGCTCCACGTAGAGCTCACGGGTCGGCGCGGGCCGCATCGCCTCGTCGACCTGGGCCGGCTCCGGTGTCATCCGTACATGAATCCGGGCGCCGGCCTGGGTGAACAGGTCGTCGCGGCTCGCGAAGTAGTTGGACGCCGTTCCCGCTGGGACACCGGCCTGGCTGTCGACCGCGCGGAAGGTGAGGCCACGGGCCCCTTCGCGGGCGAGCACCTCGATGGCGGCGTCCACGAGGGCGATCCTGCGCTCCGGGTTCCTGGCCATGTCCTCTCGTTCCTCCTCGGCGTGTGTTCTCAACATGCCTTCCGAAAAAGGCTCTTGCTTAACCACTACACATGGAGCACTATAGCTACAGTGGTTCGGCCCGGCCGAACCACGGAGGCGACTGACGTCGTCAGAAACAAATGACCCCGAAAGAAACAGAGGACCGGTTTGCGTAAGCTCACGTACTTCATCGCCTGCTCCATCGACGGCTTCATCGGAGACCCGAGCGGCGATGCCTCGTCCATGTTCAGCTTCGTGGACGCGGAGTACCTGGAGTTCCTGAAGACCGAGTACCCGGAGACCATTCCGGTGCAAGGCCGCGAGGCGCTGGGCATCCAGGATGCCGAGAACAAGCGCTTCGACACCCTGATCCAGGGGCGCGCCAGCTACCAGCTGGCGCTGGACGCCAACATCACCAGCCCGTACGCCCAGCTGCGCGAGTACGTTCCGTCGCGCACCCTCGGGAAGTCCCCCGATCCGAACGTCGAGATCATCTCCGACGACCTGGTCGGCAAGGTCCGCGAGCTCAAGGCGGAGGACAGCGGGCTCGACATCTACCTGTGCGGTGGCTCGCAGATCGCCGGTGAGCTGCTCGACGAGATCGACGAGCTCGTGATCAAGACGTATCCGCAGGTGTACGGCGCGGGCATGCCGATGTTCGGCACGGACTTCGCTATCACCGACTTCGCGCTGGACTGGGTGCGAACCTTCAGCAACGACGTGGTCGTGCGGCAGTACGGCAGGAAGCGGTAGCGGGCGGGCGCGAGCGCTGTTCGTCCTGGGCATGCCGACTTATCCTTGACTCATGGGCAGCGAAGGACGTCGGACCGTCCGCCGCCCGCAGGGTGAGTTCGTCTGCCCGTCCTGCGGACAGCCTGTCGGTTCCGTCATCAAACGACGCAAGGTCCTCGGGGCTTTCGTCCCCGAATGGGCTCCCGGACCGTGCCACAACCCCAGCTGTGCGCTGAGCGCCGAGGGCGCCGAGAGTGCGGGGGGTGCGGGGCGCGCAGGACACCATGAGGACGCGGACGGAGAGCCGACCGCGGGTTCACCCGCCTAGCGTAATCCGGGCGGGACAGCTCCAAGGGTGACCGGCTGTACGGCGGAGCCAGTCATACCGCTACAGTCCGCGCCATGTCATCGGAGTCGACGGATGTGTGGACCGGCTGGTACCGGGACCGCCGGGGTGCGGAAGCGATAGCCATCGCGGTTGCGGCGAGCGGGCAGGAAGTGTGCACCCGCATCAGGGGAATTGAGTATGAGGGTCCCGGTTTCGCCGCCCTGAGCGCGGCGGAATCGGGCGAAGCCCTCGCAGGCTGCGTACTGGAATGGGACCTGCCGCTGCCTGTCGCGCTGGACGGGGCAGTGCAGCAGGCCACGCTCAGCTGCCTGCTGGCACTCGGTGAGCGAGGGGCGGACGGCCGGCCGGAGCGGGTGGATCTGAACCTCACCCTGCACTTCGGCGGCGCGGCGTACGAGTCAGGTATCGCCGGCGGTGGCTTCGACGAGGCGCTCGGGCGCATCCGGCGGCAGTTGCCTGCGGGCGCGGAGTTCGGGCGGAGGCTGCTGGAGAGCGCCTGACCGGCACCGAGGCACGACGGACCCGGGCGAGCGGCTCCCCGCGGCAGGGGTCCGCAGCCCCACCCGCCCTGATGTCACGTGTGGCCCTCCCAGCGCCAGCGGGGCGTCGGGCCGGGGTCGCCGAGGTCCTCGCCCACCGGAGAGGCCGAGACCTCGCGGGCGATCTTGGTGCCCCAGTCGAAGTACTCGACGACCCGCCGCCGCAGCAGCTCGTCGTCCGGGAGTTCCTTGTCCACCGCCGCGGTCATCAGCTCCATCCAGCGCAGCCGCTGCTCCTCGGTGATCGACAGTCCGAGATGGGCGCGGAGCAGGGCCTGGTGGCCGCCGAGCGCCCCGGTGAACCGGGCCGGGCCGTCGAAGACCTCGGCGACCCAGACGGCGACGTGCTCCACATGCGTGGGCGTGAAGTGTGCGAAGACCGGAGCCAGGAGGGGATCGGCGAGAACGGCCTCGTAGAAGGTGGTGGACAGCCGTTGGAGGGCCTCGGCGCCACCCACGGCCTCGTACAGCGTCTCTGGGCGTTCGGTCATCCGGTCCTCCCGGTAACGGCTCCGGCCTGTTGCACGGTCACAGGGGATTCAACCCCAGCCGGCCCGCTTCCACGCCCGGATTGACATCCTCCGCAGCGAACTCCGCAACGAACTCCGCAACGAACTCCTCAACGGCCGTGGCCGGTTCGAAGCCGACCGGAAAACGCCCCGTGCCCGGG
>NZ_JBSGZO010000416.1:0-7803 GCF_053611045.1 Streptomyces sp. NPDC054841
GCTCACGGAACTCCGCGTCCATCAGTTTCCGCGACAGCAGCGCCAGGATCCGCAGATGCTCATCGCCCGCGGCCGCCTCCGGAACCGTGATCATGAAGATCAACTTGGCCTTCGTGCCGTCGAGCGACCCCCACTCCACGCCCTCCGGCGAGCGCGCGAAGCCGACGATCGGTGCCGTGACGGCGTCGGTCTTGGCGTGCGGGATGGCGATCTCCTCACCGAGGCCGGTCGTGCCCAGTTCCTCACGGGCGAAAGCGGCCCGTACGAGCTCCTCGGGATCCGCGACCTTGCCGGTCGTCCCGAGCATCGCCGCCATCTCGCGGATGGCGGCATCCTTGCTGCCGGCCGCAAGGCGGACCTTCACGGTCTTCCCGGTCAGATACCCGGAGAGCACCTCGGCGCCATCGGCTCCGGCCGACTTCGCAGCGGGGGTGGCCGTTTCCACCGACACGGCCGCCGTACGAGCACCCGTGGCACCGATCCCCGCGAGGACCGGCTCCGCCGCCTGCGCCGGCACCGGCACGGAAGCCGACACCGGCACGGAATCCGGCGTCGGGGCGCGTCCGCCCGCTGTCCGCTCCTTGATTCCGATCAGCGCATTCGTGGTGACCGCCGTGACGAGGGTCCCGGCCACGACGGCAAGGAAGAACATCGGTACGCCCTCGACCGCACCCAGCACCGCCACGATCGGCCCACCGTGCGGCACCGCGTCCTTCACGCCCGCCAGCCCCGCGAGCGCACCGGCCACCGCGCCGCCCAGCATGTTCGCCGGAATGACCTGCGCGGGCCGGGCGGCCGCGAACGGAATCGCGCCCTCGGAGATCCCGAAGAAACCCATGAACAGCGCCGCCATACCGGTCTCGCGCTCCTGCTCCGAGTACAGCCGGCGCCGGATCAGCGTCGCGAGCCCCTGCCCGAGCGGCATGACCGGAATAGCCGCCGCACACATGCCCATGACCGTCTGGTTCCCGGACGCGATGAGCCCCGCGCCGAACAGGAACGCGGTCTTGTTGACCGGCCGCCCATGTCGAACGCGATCATGAGACCGAGAATCGCCCCGAGCAGAATCGCGCTGGTGCCGGTCATCCCGCTCAGCCAGCTGGTCAGATGCTCGAAGACCCAGGCGATCGGCTTGCCGATGACGTAGATGAAGAACAGCCCGAGCGCCGATGTCGCCACGATCGGGATCACGATGATCGGCATGATCGGCTGGGCGAACTTGGGGACCTTGACCTTCTTGATCCACAGCACCAGATAGCCGGCCAGGAAGCCGGTCACGATCGCGCCGATGAACCCGGCGCCCGCCTCGGAGTCGTACAGCGCCCCGGTGTTCGCGATCCAGCCGCCGATCATGCCGGGCACCAGTGCCGGCCGGTCCGCGATGGCGTACGCGATGTACCCGGACAGGATCGGCACCATCAGCTGGAACCCGATCTCGCCGATCTTGAAGACGCTCTCCCAGAACGAGCCCTCCGGGATGGCGTAACCCTCCGGCGTCGCATGCCCGCCGAGCGCCAGCGAGATCGCGATCAGCAGCCCGCCGACCACGACGAACGGGATCATGTACGAGACGCCGTTCATCAACGCCTTGTAGGTGACGCTCCGCTCCCGGCCGCCGCTGCCGCCACGTCCGCTGCCGCTGCCATTGCTTGCGGCGGGTGCCTCCATGGCTCCGTCACCGCCGCCCGCCCCGTGCACAGGCGCGCTCTGCACCTGCTCGATCAGCCGCTCGGGGTGGCGTACGCCCTCGGCCACCCCGACCGCGAGCACCTTCTTCCCCACGAACCGGCTCAGGTCAACGTCCTTGTCGGCCGCGACGATGATGGCGTCCGCGTCTCTGACATCGTTGTCAGAGAATACGTTCTCGGCGCCGATGGATCCTTGGGTCTCCACCTTCATCTTGATGCCGAGAGCTTCCGCGGCCTGCGCGAGTCTCTCCGCGGCCATGTAGGTGTGGGCGATGCCTGCGGGACAGGCGGTCACCGCGAGCAGCTTCAACTTCCGCTGCCCGCTCGCCGGACTGGTCACGTGAGTTCTCCTAACGCTGGTGGAGCAGATCGTGCCGGTGGAGCAGATCGTGCTGTTGGTCGCGTCGTGCTGTGGGTCGCGTCGTGCTCGTGTTCGCGATCCTCGCGCAGCATCGTGCAACACATGAACGCCACATCAACAGATCAACGCCACATCAAAAGCGCGGAAGGCCCCCTTACGACGGGCCCGTGGGCCCTGGATTCGGCCGGAACGCGGCCACGGGCGGGCTGTGGGCGGCCGCGGCGATCGGTGTAGATTCGTGACCAGTGCCAGACGTCGCTGCTGATGGCGGTCGGGCGGTCCGCGACTGTGGACCGGCCGAGGGAGAGAGGGCCTCCGACGGACTGCGCTGCGGGCGTCTGCGGGCGTCCGGGCATCGCTGTGCCCGTATCGCCGCAGTGGCCGCAGAGCCATCCAGCCCTACCCACCCCTCGACCCACATGAGGAGCAGCTCGCAATGACGACTGTCGCCGCCGGCCAGGACTTCAAGGTCGCCGACCTCTCTCTCGCCGGCTTCGGCCGCAAGGAGATCACCCTCGCCGAGCACGAGATGCCCGGCCTGATGTCGATCCGCAAGGAGTACGCGGCTTCGCAGCCGCTCGCCGGAGCCCGCATCACCGGCTCGCTGCACATGACCGTGCAGACCGCCGTCCTCATCGAGACCCTGGTCGCCCTGGGCGCCGAGGTCCGCTGGGCGTCCTGCAACATCTTCTCCACCCAGGACCACGCCGCCGCCGCCATCGCCGTCGGCCCCAAGGGCACCGCGGACAACCCCCAGGGCATCCCGGTCTTCGCCTGGAAGGGCGAGACCCTGGAGGAGTACTGGTGGTGCACGGAGCAGGCCCTGACTTGGCCGAACTCCCCCACCGGCGGCCCGAACATGATCCTGGACGACGGTGGTGACGCCACCCTCCTCGTCCACAAGGGCGTCGAGTTCGAGAAGGCAGGCGAGGCCCCGGACCCGTCCACCGCGGACAGCGAGGAGTACGGCCACATCCTCACCCTGCTGAACCGCACCCTCTCCGAGAACCCGCAGAAGTGGACCCGTCTGGCGTCCGAGATCCGCGGCGTCACCGAGGAGACCACGACCGGTGTCCACCGTCTGTACGAGATGCAGCGCGACGGCACCCTCCTCTTCCCGGCGATCAACGTCAACGACGCCGTCACCAAGTCCAAGTTCGACAACAAGTACGGCTGCCGTCACTCCCTGGTCGACGGCATCAACCGCGCCACCGACGTCCTGATCGGCGGCAAGGTCGCGGTCGTGTGCGGCTACGGCGACGTCGGCAAGGGCTGCGCGGAGTCCCTGCGCGGTCAGGGCGCCCGCGTGATCATCACCGAGATCGACCCGATCTGCGCGCTGCAGGCGGCGATGGACGGCTACCAGGTCACGACCCTCGACGAGGTCATCGACAAGGCCGACCTGTTCATCACGACGACGGGCAACAAGGACATCATCATGGCCTCGGACATGGCCAAGATGAAGCACCAGGCGATCGTCGGCAACATCGGTCACTTCGACAACGAGATCGACATGGCCGGCCTCGCCAAGGTCCCGGGCATCGTCAAGGACGAGGTCAAGCCGCAGGTCCACACCTGGACGTTCCCCGACGGCAAGGTGATCATCGTGCTGTCCGAGGGCCGTCTGCTCAACCTGGGCAACGCGACCGGCCACCCGTCCTTCGTGATGTCCAACTCGTTCGCGGACCAGACGCTGGCCCAGATCGAGCTCTTCACCAAGCCGGAGGAGTACCCGACCGATGTCTACGTGCTGCCCAAGCACCTCGACGAGAAGGTCGCCCGCCTCCACCTCGACTCGCTCGGCGTGAAGCTCACGACGCTCCGCCCCGAGCAGGCCGCCTACATCGGTGTCGAGGTCGAGGGCCCGTACAAGCCGGACCACTACCGGTACTGACGCTGCGGGTGCCAGTAGGTACCCATCCAGGTACCACCAGGTGCCCAGAGGCGCCGGCGCCTGCCGGCACTCCAACCGGTACTGACGTACCCATCGCAGGCCCCCGGACTCCCGGGCACGGGGGCCTGCACCCGGGCCGTCCCCCTCGGCCCCCGCCGCCGGGGAGCAGGGTCCCGGCCATCCGCCCAGGCGGTCATCCGGCCAGGGGGCCATCCGCCCAGGCAGGAATCTGGACAGACAGCCGTCCGGACTTCCGGACTTCCGGACTTCCGGTCTTCCGGTCTTCCGGAGGGATACTCCCCGCGTCGCTACCGGGCCCCAACGCATCGCAAGGACCTCGCCCCATGCCCCGCGGCCGCTATTCGCTTCATGATCCGCACGATCACACCCCCCTCGGTGAAGAGCACTTCCACTGCGCACCCGGCCCTGCCGGCTGGCGCTACGTCTCCCAGCTGACCACCCCCTCCGGAGACCACGCGGGCTCCGTCGACCTTGCTCTCGACGAACTCGGCCGCCCCATCCGCCTCGAACTCCACGCCTCGAGCTGGCAGGTCCGCGGCGCCGCCCTCGACGGGGTCACCTGGGTCCGCACCGATCCCACCGGCACACACGCCACCGAAGGCAATGTCCGCGCTCACGCCTTCACCGGCACCTCCCCCGCTTTCCTCGTCGCGACAGCCCGGCTGCTCCGCCTCACACCCGGCGCCCCCGCGACCCGCGTCCGCCTCGTCGCCTTCACGGACCCGGTCCTCGCCCCCCGCACCGTCGACCAGTCCTGGGCCCTGGTGAAAAGTGAAGCGCACGCCACTGACAACGGCACCCTGACAGTGGACGAATACCAGGTCAGCGCCCTGGACACCGGTGAACAGCACACGGTCCACATCGCTGGTGACGTGGTCCTGTCGGCCCCCGGCATCGAGCTCGAAGAGCTCGAAACCCCACCCTCGGTCTTTCCCTGACCTGCGACCGCCCTACGCGGGCGGCACGAACCCCGTCGCGGGCGGCGGGGACGACGCAACCCCGGACCCCGCCGCATCGGCAGGCGTGCCCGAGGTCACGGAAACCGGGCTTGTCAGGACCGGAGGCACAGGCGCAGGTGCAGGTGCAGGCGCAGACCAAGGCACAGACGCGGACGAAGCCGACGCCGAAACGGGAGGACCGGGAGGAGCGGGAGAAGAGGCAGAAGCGGGAGGAGCCGTGGGAGAAGGCGACGGAGAGGTCATGGACGCCGAGGCCACGGCGACGGCCCGCCGCGCGTCCCGCGCCTGCCGCTCGTTCACCACGGCCGCCAGGAACGCTCCCGCCGGCACCCCCTGCGGAGCAGGCGTCCCAGTACGAGCCACCAGATCAGCGGCCAACCGTTCCGCCAAGGACCGGCTCACCTCCGCGTCGAGCTGATGCATCCGCGTCAGGTACTGACGTATCGCCAGCCACAGATCGTCCGGCACCCCGGACAGATCGAGTTCCGCGAACCGCCCCACCAGCCACGGCGGCGGAGGAGGCACCGGCACCGGCCGGGCTGCCGGAACCCGTTCCCGTATCACCAGAGTCCCCGCGAAGACATCGCCGATCCGCCGCCCCCGCGCCGATACCAGCGAAGCGATGCACGCGATGACCCCGAACGTCATAAGGATCTCCACCACCCCGATCGCGCCACGCACCAGCGCGTGCCGGAACCGGATCGGACCGCCGTCGTCCCGCACGACCCTCAGCCCGCATGCCAGCTTCCCCAGCGAACGCCCCTGACTGAGCGTCTCCACCGCGATCGGCGCCCCCACCAGGACCAGCAGGAACGTCGCGATCGTCACCGCCATGACCGCGGCCTCGTCCAGAGAGGCCGTCGCGACCGCCAGGCCGACGGATATCAGCAGATACGCCGCCCACACCACGGCGAGATCGATCGCGAGCGCCAGCGCCCTGCTGGGCAGCCTCGCCGGACGAAGCCCCAGTACAACGGCGTCCCCCGTCACCACCCCACTCACCGCACGCACCCCACCTTCCTGACGCACTTCGACCTTCTCGACCCCTCGGAACGCCAGTCTGCCAAGCTGACCCGCAGTGCGCTGCAGTAGATACGAGCAGTAGTACGAGTCGTAGTACGAACCGTCCGTACGGATCCAGAGCGAACCCGGACCGGACCGGACCGGGAACGGACCCGAACCAGTGCCTGGAGCAGCAGCCGACCATGGACCTCGACGTCTTCGTGATGACCCACCGAGCAGAGTGGGACCGCCTGGACCACCTCCTGCACCGTGGGCGCCACCTCACCGGCGCCGAGGCCGATGAGCTCGTGGCGCTCTACCAACGCACCGCCACCCACCTCTCCCTCATCCAGTCCAGCGCCCCGGACCCGGTGATCACCGCCCGGCTCACTCAGCTCGTCGCCCGCGCCCGTTCCACCGTCACCGGCACCCGCCGCGCCTCCTGGCGTGACGCCGTCCGCTTCCTGACGGCCGGTTTCCCGGCCGCGGTCTACCGCTCCCGGCACTGGTGGATCCCCACCGCGGTGCTCTCCACACTCCTCGCCGCGATCATCGGCTGGTGGATCGGCACACACCCCGAGGTCCAGTCGGCCATCGCCGCCCCGGACGAGCTGCGCCGACTCACCCGTCCGGGAGGTGAGTACGAGACGTACTACTCGAGCCACCCGGCGGCCTCGTTCGCCGCCCAGGTCTGGACGAACAACGCCCAGGCAGCTGCCATGTGCCTGGTCCTCGGCGCGTTCCTCTGCGTCCCGGTGCTCTGGATCCTCTTCCTCAACATGGCGAACCTGGGTGTCGGCATCGGCCTGATGTCCTCGGCCGGCCGCCTCGACGTCTTCCTCGGCCTCGTCCTCCCTCACGGCCTCCTCGAACTCACCGCGGTCTTCGTCGCCGCCGGCACGGGCCTCCGCCTCGGCTGGACCCTCATCGACCCGGGCCCCCAGTCCCGCCGCACGGCCCTCGCCCAACAAGGACGCGCCGCCATCGGCATGGCGATCGGCCTCGCTCTGGTCCTTTTCGTGGCGGGCATGATCGAGGGCTTCGTAACCCCCTCCGACCTCCCGACCTGGGCGCGCATCACCATCGGAATCGTCGCCGAGCTGGCTTTCCTCTTGTACGTGTACGTCCTCGGCGGCCGAGCGGCCCGCGCCGGGGAACTGGGCGACGTCGACGCCGCCGACCGGAGCGCCGAGCTCCCCACGGCCGCCTGATGTGCGAGCACCCCCTGTGACCTGCTAGTCTCCTCTTCGCCCGCAAAGACCGTTGACACGGTCGGAGTGGGGAGGTAGATTTTAACGGTTGCCTCGGACTGGACATGTCCGAGAGTCACAGCTAATGTCTATCTTGCTCTGGCCGGAAAACGAACTTCCGCGGAGCCAATCGATTCCTTATCCGGATCACGAAGCCGATTAGCTCGGCCGAAAGACTCTGATAAAGTCGATATCGCCGAAAGGCAAAAGGCCTTCCAGCGGCCACCGGAAACGAAATCCAGACCGGAAACGGAACGGAAAAAGAATCTGGTAAGGTTGGAAACACCGAAGGGAAGCGCCTGGAGGAAAGCCCGAGAGGGTGAGTACGAAGGAAGCGTCCGTTCCTTGAGAACTCAACAGCGTGCCAAAAATCAACGCCAGATATGTTGATACCCCGTCTCTGTCATGGAGATGAGGTTCCTTTGAAAGTCCTTCCGTCAGGAAGGCAACACAGCGAGGACGCTGTGGACCGAGAGGATCATTCCTCCTCTTGGTTCCGCTCAACGCGAGTGTTCACACCGGATTACCGGTAAACATTCACGGAGAGTTTGATCCTGGCTCAGGACGAACGCTGGCGGCGTGCTTAACACATGCAAGTCGAACGATGAAGCCCTTCGGGGTGGATTAG
>NZ_JBSGZO010000417.1:0-7757 GCF_053611045.1 Streptomyces sp. NPDC054841
TCCGGAGACCGTGCCGGGGTCCGGGGCGCAGCCCCTGCTACCGAACGCTTCGCGCCGGCGCCGGCGCGCCCGCCAGGATGGTGGGCTCGACCTCCTCGTAGCGCCGGCGTTGCGCCGCGGCTTCGCGGTGGGACAGGCGCGTGCCCAGCCAGCCCGCGAGGAAGCCCGCCGGGACCGAGACCAGGCCCGTCGTGGTGAACGGGAACCAGTTGAAGTCGTGGTCGGGGAAGACGGACTGCGGGGAGCCGGAGACCAGATTGGTGCCGGTCATCAGGATGAGCACGGTGGCGGTGCCCACGATGAGGGTGCTGAGCAGGCCCGCACGCGTGTAGCCGCGCCAGAAGAGGCTGTAGACGAGCGCGGGGGCGACCGCGGACGCGCCGATGCAGAAGGACAGCGTGACCAGCGCCTGGAGGTTCCAGTCGCGGACGAGGGCCGCGAGGGCGATCGCGACGAGGCCGACGCCCGCCGCCGCACCACGGGCCACGACCATCTCGGTGGAGTGCTTCAGCTTGGTCCTGCGCAGGCCGTGCGCGATCAGGTCGTGGGCCAGGGTGTTGGCGCAGGCGAGGGTGATCCCGGCGACCGAGGCGAGGAGGGTGAGGAAGACCGCCGTGGCCACCGCCGTGAACAGCAGACTCTCGAAAGTGGTGACGTCCACTCCGAGTACGGCCTGGCTGACCATCAGGAGCGCCGTCTTGCCCTGCGGGTCGCCCGCGGTGAGGCCCTGGCGCCCGACGATCGCGGCCGCGCCGAAGCCGATCACTGCGAGCAGCAGGCAGGTCACGACGACGGTCGAGACCGCCCAGGACAACGAGCGGCGCACGGCGGTGGCGTTGCGCGAGGTGAACATGCGCATCGTGATGTGCGGCAGCACCGCGGCGCCGAGCACCACCGTCAGCTGCGCGCTGATCATGTCCATTTCGCTGCCGCCGAACTGCAGTCCGGCGGCGAGGTACGCGTCTCCCACCCCGCTGCCCTTCTTGGCCGCGTCCAGCAGTGCGGGCACGCTGAAGTCGAAGCGGTTCAGGATGAGTACGGAGATGGCGGTGGCCGCGCCGAGCAGGACGACGGTCTTGACGATCTGGATGAAGGCGGTGCCCTTCATCCCGCCGATCGCCGCGTACGCGATCATCAGTACGCCGAGGAAGATGATGGACCCGGTCTTGAAGCCGTCCGCGTCGAAGCCGAGGACGATGGCGAGCAGATCGCCCGCGCCGGCGAGCTGGAAGATCACCAGCGGCAGCAGCGCGGCCAGGGTGACCGCGCACGCGGTGATCCGCACGACGGGTCCGGGGGTGCGTCGGGTGAGGACGTCGCCCATGGTGAAGCGGCCCGCGTTCCGCAGTGGTTCGGCGAGCAGGAACATCATCAGGACCAGTGAGAGCACGGTGCTCAGGGCGAGCGTCAGACCGTCGTAGCCGACGAGCGCGATGACGCCGATGGTGGCGAGCACGGTCGACGCGGAGATGTAGTCGCCGGCGATGGCGAGGCCGCTCTGCACGGGGGAGAGCGAGCGGTAGCCGGTGTAGAACTCGCCCAGGTCGTCGCGGTCGGGTCCGGTCATCACGCACAGCAGCAGCGTGACCGTGATGACGGCGATGAAGGCGACGAACGACATGGTCTGGGCGTCGGAGTCGAAGCCGGTCATGCGCGCATGCCTCCCGTCGGCTGCTGCCATCCGGCGGGCCCCGGACGACTCTGACGGCTCTGACGGGGTGCGGCCGCCTCGGCCGCCTGCTCGGCGTGCTGCCGGATCGTCGCGGCGAGCGGGTCCACGCGGTCGCGTGCGATCCGCTCGTAGAGAGCGATCGCCGCGAGGGTCACGGGCAGGGTGAGGAGCCCCAGGAGCACTCCTGTGGTGAGGCCGCCGCTGATCTCGCCGGTCATCAGGTCCGGTGCGTAGCCGGAGAGGATGAGGAAGAGGACGAAGTAGCCGAGCGCCGTGAGGGTCGCGACGCGGCGGAGCCTGCGGTAGCCCGAGCGGAGTCTGCCCAGATCGCCGTTCTCGGCGGGAGCCGGCGGCACCGGCGGCGGTGGTGCGTGCCAGGGCTGCCCCGCCGAGGGGGGCGGCTCGGGAAAGTAGTGGTCGTACGACATCGTGCGGCTCCTTGCGGGCCCTCGCGGACGGGCGGTGTCGCTGTGGGGGGACCGCGAACGTTACTTGTCGGTAGAGACTGGCGTAAGAGGGTTACCGACTAGGCGGTATGTCGTTTCGGCATCAGTCGGATCACGTGTCGGTGGGCAGGTCGCAGAGTCCAGGGCGCAGGTCGAGCGTCAGGTCGCCGGGCAGCCCCGGCCCGGCCGGTGAGCAGCGCGTGCTTCCGGCCGGCGCCGGGGTGCGCGGCCCTCAGGACTCCGGCTTCTCCGTGATCACCGGGAACTTCCGCGGCGCCAGGAACAGAAGGACGAGCAGCGCCAGCGCGGCCGCGCCCGCCGCGCCGACGTACACGTAGTCCACCGCCGTCGCCACGGCGCGGCGCAGATGGTCGTGCGGTGTGCCGTCGGCCAGGGCGTGGGCGACCGAGTCGAGATCGCCGGAGCCGCCGAGACGGTCGGTGAGCACCGCGTTGGCGAGTGCCCCGAAGAGCGCCGCGCCGACGCTCTGGCCGACCTGACGGCAGAACAGCACGGACGCGGTGGTCGTCCCGCGCTCGGCCCACGGCACGGTCGACTGGACGCCGATGAGCAGTGGCAGCTGGAAGAAGCCGAGCGCCGCGCCGAGCAGCAGCATGATCAGCGCCGGCTGCCAGGGTTCGCCCGGGTACGGCAGCAGCGCCGGGAAGGCGAGCAGGATCAGCAGGGCCGCGGAGATGCCGATGACCGCCGTCCACCGGAAGCCGATGCGGTTGTAGACCCGGTTGGAGAACGCGGCGCTGACCGGCCAGCTCAGTGTCATCACGGACAGGACGAACCCGGCGGCGATCGGGCCGAGTCCGAGGACGGACTGGGCGTACGTGGGGAGGAACACGGTCGGCGCGACCATCAGCAGACCGAGTGCGCCGAGGGCCAGGTTCACCGCGGCTATGGTGCGCCGCCGCCACACCCACCCGGGGATGACCGGCTCCGCGGCCCGCCGTTCGATCAGGACCGTGACTCCCGCGCACACCGCGCTGCTCGCGAGGAGCCCGAGCGAGGGTGCGGAGAGCCAGGGCCAGGCCACCCCGCCCTGTACGAGGGCGGTGAGCAGCAGGGCGCCGGTGACGAAGACGGCGAGCGCGCCGGGCCAGTCGACACGGGTGCGGGGGCCCCGCTCCCGTACCGGCTCCACGAGGTGACGGCCGATCAGCCAGAGGGCGACGGCTCCGACCGGCAGGTTGACGAGGAAGATCCAGCGCCAGTCGGCGTACGCGGCGAGCAGACCGCCCACCGCCGGGCCCGCGACCGCCGAGACCGCCCACACGGTGGACAGTTTGGACACGATCTTGGGGCGCTCCTCGAGCGGATACAGATCGGCGGCGATCGTCTGGATCGTGCCCTGGAGCGCGCCGCCGCCCAGGCCCTGGACCACACGGAAGGCGATGAGCGACGCCATGTTCCAGGCGGCCGCGCACAGCAGCGAGCCGACCAGGAAGAGGGCGATGCCCGCGATCAGGACGGGCTTGCGGCCGAAGGTGTCGGAGAGCTTTCCGTACACGGGGAGGGTGACCGTCACGGCGAGCAGATAGCCGGAGAACAGCCAGGAGAAGACGGAGAGCCCGCCCAGGTCGCCGACGATCTGCGGTACGGCGGTCGAGACGATCGTGCCGTCCAGTGCGGCCAGTGCCATGCCGAGCATCAGTGCGGCGACGACCGGTCCCCGGCGGCCGGTCGCGGGCGCCGCGGGCGTCGAGGGTGCCCCGGGTGTCGAGGGCGCCGCCCCCGCGGCCGCCCTGCCCCTGCCCGTACCGGTACGTCCCTCCCCCGTGCCGGTAGGTCCGTCCCCCGTGCCCGTACTTCCCTCGTCCCTGCCCGTATGGCCTCCGCCCGTGCCCGTGTCGCCCCCGCTCATCAAGATCCCTTCCCTATGCACGTATCTCCGCCGGACACACCCTCTCACTAGCTCCTCGTGCGGCGGGAGGGGTCGGCCGTCACGGGGACGCGCGTAGGCCCGGGGGAGGAGACCCCTAGGGGGACCTCCTTACTTCTGTCCAGGGGTCGTTCGTCCCCCTGGAGGACGAGAGGGGCAGGGGCCCTTCTTTAGCTTGGTCTTACGGCGGCGGCCCGGACTTCACCGGCCGCCCTGGGGTGGGGAAAACCCCCGCTCAAGACTGCGCCGTGCACCAGCGCGACGGGACCGTTCCCGCCCGCAGACTCGAATCGCACGCGGCGCGCTCATCGCTGCTCTTCACCGAAATAGCTGCTCTTCACCGAAATAGGAGACTTACCGTGACAACGGCTGTGACCATTCCCCGGCACGGGGGTACCGGAGGACGTACGGCCGTTGCCGCAAGGGCGCGGCAGGTCGTCAAGGCCTACGGCTCCGGCGAGACGCGGGTCGTCGCGCTCGACCACGTCGACGTGGACATCATGCGCGGGCAGTTCACCGCGATCATGGGCCCGTCGGGCTCCGGCAAGTCCACGCTCATGCACTGCCTGGCCGGACTCGACACCGTGAGCTCGGGCGAGATCCACCTCGACGAGACCGAGATCACCCGGCTCAAGGACAAGAAGCTCACCCAGCTGCGCCGGGACCGGATCGGCTTCATCTTCCAGGCGTTCAACCTGCTGCCGACGCTCAACGCCATCGAGAACATCACGCTGCCGATGGACATCGCCGGCCGTAAGCCGGACGCCGACTGGCTGAACCGGGTGGTGGAGACCGTCGGCCTCGCGGACCGGCTGAAGCACCGGCCCACCCAGCTCTCCGGCGGCCAGCAGCAGCGCGTCGCCGTGGCCCGCGCCCTGGCCGCCCGGCCCGAGATCATCTTCGGTGACGAGCCGACCGGCAACCTGGACTCGCGGGCCGGCGCCGAAGTGCTCGGCTTCCTGCGCAGGTCCGTCGACGAGCTCGGCCAGACCATCGTCATGGTCACCCACGACCCGGTGGCGGCCTCGTACGCCGACCGCGTCCTCTACCTCGCCGACGGCCGGATCGTGGACGAGATGTTCAACCCCACCGCGGACCAGGTCCTGGACCGCATGAAGGACTTCGACGCCCGTGGGCGGACGTCGTGACCGTCCTCAAGACCTCCCTGCGCAACTTCTTCGCCCACAAGGGACGCATGGCGCTCTCCGCCGTGGCCGTCCTGCTGTCGGTGGCGTTCGTGTCCGGCACGCTCGTCTTCACCGACACCATGAACACGACGTTCGACAAGCTCTTCGCGGCGACCGCGGCGGATGTCACGGTCAGCCCCAAGAACGCGGCGACGGACGACGAGATGCCGGAGACCGGCCTGCCCGAGACGCTGCCCGCGTCCCTCCTCACGAAGGTGGAGAAGGCCGAGGGTGTGAAGTCCGCCGAAGGCGCCGTCGTCTCCATGAGCGTGACCGTCGTCAACGCGGACAACAAGAACATGGGCTCCTCCACCGGCGCCCCGACGATCGCCGGCAACTGGACGCGGAACGACCTGCGTTCGATGGAGATCACCTCCGGCCACGCCCCGCGGGGCCCCACCGAGGTGATGGTCGACGCCGACACCGCCGAGAAGCACGGGCTGAAGCTCGGTGACGAACTGCGCACCATCGCCGTCACCGGTGACCTCACGGCGAAGATCTCCGGCATCGCCTCCTTCAAGGTCACCAACCCGGGTGCGGCCGTCGTCTACTTCGACACCGCCACCGCCCAGCGCGAACTCCTCGGCAGGACCGGTGCGTTCACCCATGTCGCCGTCACCGCGGCGCCCGGCGTCAGCCACGAGCAGCTGAAGAAGAACGTGGCCGCGGCCGTCGAAGGGCCGTACAAGTTCCAGACCCAGCAGGAGGCGGCGGACGCCGGCCGTGAGGACGTCGGCGGCTTCCTCGACGTCATGAAGTACGCGATGCTCGGCTTCGCCGGGATCGCCGTCCTCGTCGGCATCTTCCTCATCGTCAACACCTTCTCGATGCTGGTCGCCCAGCGCACCCGGGAGATCGGGCTGATGCGGGCCATCGGATCGAGCCGGAGGCAGATCAACCGCTCGGTGCTCGTCGAAGCGGTGCTGCTCGGCTTCGTCGGCTCCGTCGCCGGTGTCGCCGCCGGTGTCGGCCTCGCCATCGGGCTGATGGAGCTCATGTCCTCGATGGGCATGGAACTGTCCACCCAGGACCTGACCGTGAAGTGGACGACCCCGGCGATCGGCCTCGTGCTCGGTGTCGTCGTCACCGTACTCGCCGCCTACATCCCGGCCCGTCGGGCCGGGAAGGTCTCGCCGATGGCCGCGCTGCGCGAGGCCGGCACACCGGCGGACGGCAGGGCCGGACTCGTCCGCGGCGGCGTCGGCGTGCTCCTCACCGGGGCGGGGGCGTTCGCGCTGTGGACCGCCACCCAGGCCGACAAGGCCGGCGAGGGTTCGCGCTGGCTCGGGCTCGGCGTCGTCCTCAGCCTCATCGGCTTCATCGTCGTCGGCCCGCTGCTCGCGGGCGGTGTGGTCCGGGTCATCAGCGCGCTCGTCCTGCGGATCTTCGGTCCGGTCGGGCGGATGGCCGAACGCAACGCCCTGCGCAACCCGCGCCGCACCGGCGCCACCGGTGCCGCCCTGATGATCGGGCTCGCCCTGGTCGCCTGTCTGTCGGTGGTCGGCTCGTCCATGGTCGCCTCGGCGACGGAGGAGCTCGACAAGTCCGTCGGCGCCGACTTCATCGTCCAGTCGACCAACAACCAGGCGATCGTGCCGAAGGTGCAGCAGGCCCTGGAGAAGGCCCCGCACATCAACCACGTCACCGAGTACAAGCAGCTCAGGACCAAGCTCACCACCCCGGACGGCAAGACCGAGGAGGAGCGGATCGTCGCCGCCGACCCGACGTACGCGCAGGATGTGCGCCGTGAGACCGTCGCGGGCGAACTCTCGGCGGCGTACGGGAAGAACGCCATGTCCGTCGGCGACGGCTACGCCGAGCGGCACGGGGTGAAGGTCGGCGACGAGATCACGGTCGCCTTCACGGGCGGCGAGACGGCCAGGCTGAAGGTGGCCGCCATCACCTCCGACGACACCAATGTCGACAAGGGCGCGATGTACACCGGCATCACGACCGTCGCGCAGTACGTCCCCGCCCCGAAGATGCCCAAGAACCGGATCATGTTCGCCTCGGCCGAGGACGGCAAGGAGAAGGAGGCGTACGCCTCGCTCAAGGCCGCGGTCGCCAAGTACCCGCAGTACAAGGTGCAGAACCAGACCGACTTCAAGCAGGACCTGAAGGACCAGGTCGGCCAGCTCCTGAACATCGTGTACGGGCTGCTGGCGCTCGCGATCATCGTGGCGGTGCTGGGCGTCGTGAACACCCTCGCCCTGTCGGTGGTCGAGCGCACCCGCGAGATCGGCCTGATGCGGGCGATCGGACTCTCGCGGAGGCAGCTGCGCCGCATGATCCGTCTGGAGTCGGTGGTCATCGCCCTCTTCGGCGCCCTGCTCGGCCTCGGCCTGGGCATGGGCTGGGGCACGGCGGCGCAGAGGCTGCTGGCCCTGGAAGGCCTCGGCGTCCTGGAGATCCCCTGGCCGACGATCCTCACGGTCTTTGTCGGATCGGCGTTCGTGGGACTGTTCGCGGCCTTGGTCCCGGCATTCCGGGCGGGCCGGATGAACGTGCTGAATGCCATCGCCACGGAATAGCGGCGGTGGTGACCGGGCCCCTGTGGGCAC
>NZ_JBSGZO010000418.1:0-7704 GCF_053611045.1 Streptomyces sp. NPDC054841
CCGCCCGCGTCGAGCGGGCCGCGGCCGTCACCGGCACGAAGGAAAAGGAAGACGAAGGAGAGGGGCACGAGGAAGTCCGTGGGATCGTCCGCGCGAGTATGGCCGTGGCCACGCTCGCCGGCATCGCCGGAGCCGTGCTCATGATCGTCATCGGCCAGGCCCTGACCTGGCCCGGCCAGGACGCCGCCGTCGTCGAACTCACCCGGACCATGCTGCTGGCGCTGGCTCCCGGGCTGCTGCCCTGCTTGTGGTTTCAGGCCGTACGTCAGTTCACCGTCGGCATGCGACGCCCCCAGGCACTCGTGCAGATCACCATCGCGTCCGTAGCCGTCAACGCGGGTCTGAACTGGGTTCTCATCCACGGCACCGGGGGACTGCCCCGCCTCGGCCTGACCGGCATAGGCGTCGCCACCTCCATCGTCCACCTGCTGTCCTTCCTCGCCCTGTACACATCGACGAGAAGGGACAGCGAACTGGCGCCGCTGCTCTCCCTGAACGCGGCCAAGGCGGACCCGGCCACCGTCAAACGGCTCATCGGCCTCGGCGTGCCGACAGCGGCCACCTACGGCTCGGAAGCCGGCTTCTTCTCGATCACCGCCCTGATGGCCGGATCCTTCGGCCCGGACGCCCTCGCCGCGCACACCGCCGTCAACCAGCTCGTCTACATCGTCTTCCAGGTCGCCGTCGGGCTCTCCCACGCCGCGTCCATCACGGTCAGCCGCGAACTCGCCCTCGGCCGCCCCGACGACGCCCGCCGCATCAAGAACACCGCACTCGCCTGCGCGGCAGCCGTCATGACCGTCGTCGGCATCGGCTACCTCGTCCTTCCGCGGCTCGTCCTGGCCCCGTTCCTCGACTCCGGCTCCGACCAGGCGCTCACCATCGCCACCCAGCTGCTGATGGTCACCGCGTTCCTCCAGTTCTTCGACTGCGCGCAGAACATAGGAGTCGGCCTCCTCCGCGGCCTCGACGACACCAGGAGCGGCTTCCGTATCACCCTCGTCGGCTACTGGGCCGTCGGCCTCCCCGCCTCCTGGCTCCTGGCCCACCCCGTGGGCCTCGACACCCTCGGCATCTGGCTCGGCCTCCTCACCGGCCTGGCCACCACCGCCGTACTCCTCCTGCGCCAGTACAGCCGAGGACTGGCCGGCCACACGAGCGAGCCCGTCCCGGCCTGAACCCTGCCACACCGCGAGCCCGGTCAACCGTCGCTTCATGACGGCGAATTCGCACCCTCACCGGCGAGGAGCGGTGCGGCCGGAGGGGGCGGGCCACTGCTGCACTGGCGGCTCTGGAATCCTTGCCCCGTGTCCCTCACACCACTCGCCCCGGAACCGGAACCCATAACGGCTGATCCGCCCCACTCCGCAGCAAGCCCTCTGCTCACCCAGTCCTGGCTCGACCTGGCCTTTATCCACTGGGCCGCCGATCCTGCCGACGTCGCTCCGCTGCTGCCGACCGGGACCGTCCCGGACACCCTGAACGGGGCGACGTACGTCGGCCTCGTCGCCTTCCGGATGCACCGCGTCGGATGGTTGCGCCTCCCCGGCGTCCCCTACCTGGGCACGTTCCCCGAGACAAACGTCCGCCTCTACTCGGTGGATGCGCACGGACGCCGCGGCGTGGTCTTCCGCTCGCTCGACGCCTCCCGCCTCATACCGGTGGCGGTCGGGCGAGCCGCCTTCCGGCTCCCGTACCTCTGGTCACGGATGGCCATCCGCCACGACGGCCCCACCATCACGTACACCAGCACCCGACGCTGGCCCGGCCCCCGGGGCGCGCACAGCCGGATCGCCGTACGGGTCGGCGAACGCGTCCAGGACCCCACCGAGCTCGAACACTTCCTGACCGCCCGCTGGGGCATGCACAACGCTTCCCTCGGCCGGCCGCTGTACCTCCCGAACACCCACCCGCGCTGGCCGCTGCACCGCGCCGAGCTCCTCGAGTGCGACGAGGACCTCGTGGCCGCGGCAGGACTGCCCCAGCCGGTCGGCGAACCCGTGAGCGTGCTGTACTCGCCGGGAGTGCCCGTGGAATTCGGGCGCCCGGCCCGCCGCCCCGGTGGCATCCCCACTCCCTGACGGGGGGCGCAGGGTCGGGTCAGGGGATGTGGATGCTGTTGAGGAGCTGCTGATGCATCTCATTCACGGTCTTCTCGTTCGCCTCAGGACCCATGGTCATGGCCGTAACGACGTGCTTGTCATCAGAGATGAAGCGAATGACACCGACGTCGCCCTGATTGGTGGAGAGTCGCGCGTCGAGGGCGGGGCGGCCATCAACCGTAGTCTTCTGACTGCTGATGACGGTGAGAGTAGGGCCGGGTTCCGAGTTCCAGCCCCCAACGAAGCTCTCAAGATCCTTTTCGAGACTCGTCTGGGAGGTGGCGGGTGCGTCGGTGACGGTGAAGGCTGTGTACGCCTCCGGAGTATTGGCCGAGTAAAGGCGGCCGGGGGCGGGCGGGCCACCTGCTCTGCGTGAACCCACGTCTCCATTGAGCCCGGCAGAGCGAATCGCGTCATGCCCCTGAATGGCGTGACACGGGAGCTCGGGACTTGACATCGACGGATCGCGGGAGCCCTGGCGGCCCGCCGCGCGGCGCTGCGGGCCGCGAGGAGCTGGACCGCCGTCAACCAGGGCGGACACCCGGACGATCCCCTGCGCATACGATGCGACGCGGGTTGGCCGCGGCACTGCCCGCCCTGCCGTTGCGGTTACGCGTTCGCCGGTGTGGCGAGTGGCTGCGGGGACCGGCGTGCGTTGAAGGCGGAGCGGTACGCCTGCGGGGTGGTGCCCACGACTCGGCGGAAGCGTTCCCGAAAGGCTGTCGCCGACCCGAATCCAGCCTGGTGGGCGATGCGTTCGATGGGATGGTCGCTGTTCTCCAGGAGGTATTGCGCACGCCGTACGCGGGCCCGCAGCAACCACTGCAGAGGAGTGGTGCCCATCTGTTCGCGGAAGCGGCGGCTGAACGTGCGACCGCTCATTCCGGAGCGTGCGGCCATGGCGTCCAGGGTCAGCTCGTGGGCGAGGTTGTCCTCGATCCAGTCCAGCACCGGTTGCAGAACGGAGCCCTTCGGAACGGGCGGCTGCTCGTGGACGATGAACTGGGCTTGACCGCCCTCGCGTTCCAGCGGCATGACCGACAGACGCGCGGTGTCTGCGGCGACGGCGGAGCCGAGGTCGCGGCGGATCATGTGCAGGCACAGGTCCAGGCTCGCGGCGGCGCCGGCCGAGGTGAGGATCTGCCCGTTGTCGACGTAGCCGTGGCGGGGATCGACGCGGTGGAGCAGGGCGCGTCCGCCATGGCGAGCGGATATCCAGGCCCGATCCGCGTCGGTGATCTCGTCATCGACCCAGGCGAACGCGCGCCCGGCCGCCCAACCGAGGATCGCGCGGGTCTTCCAGTGCAGGCCCGCGCGCTGATCCCGCTCGTCGTCGTCGGACGGCTCCGGCCACGTCACCACGGGCAGCTCGGGCAGCCCGAGTCGTGGCGCGATGCACTCGTTCGCGTCGGCCATCCACGTCGTCGCCCAGACCAGGTCGCACGGAAGCGCCGCCAATCGGGGCCCGTGCCCGGGGTTGATCCTGGCCAGCAGCGGGTTCGAGCCGGCTGCCGATGGTTCGAGGCCCGTTCGGTACGTCGGGTGCCCGCCTGCGTGCCGGCTCGGCGCCGCGCCGAACGGGATGAGCGGTCCATCGACGTCGAGGAAGAGAAGAGGCAGTGGTGACTCCATCAGATCAATGATGCCGTCGGCGAACGCGGGAAGTGCAAGTGCTGCGTGGCGGCCGGCTCCAGCGGAGGACGACGTCGACAGAGGTCACTGCTTCCCCGGAGAAGCCGCCGCGGTCGGCCGTGACGCCGTGTGCGCCGACTGTCGCGGTGAACCCGGCCGCGTACAGCGGAACCTTCCGCCTCGCCCGGCACCGGTGGTGCCGTCGGCGGTCATTCGCCCGCCCCCTCACTCCGGTGCAGGGCGGCGAAGACCTGCTCGGCGTAGTCCTCGCAGACGGCCGCGCACTGCTTGAGGCGCTCGCCGGCCCGGGCCGCCTCGGGTGCGCCGAAGACGTCACCGGCCATCAGATCACGGCGCCGACGCCGCAGACGCTCCAGGCTCTGCTCCGCTTCCTCCAGCTCGGCCGGCGTGAACTCGGCGATCCGGATCTCCTTGGCGATCTCAGCCTTGAGCTTGTTGCAGTCCGCGAGGAATTCAGCCCAGTCCTCCGAGCGCGCGGCGGTGAACATCGTCTCGAAGCGGGCAGCGTCCTCGGGCCCACGCCCGGACGCGTGCAGCGCCACGACCTGCCCCTCGGCCCGCTCCGTCAGCTCGATCGCCCGGCGCACGCCGTCGGCGAAGGCCGGCACGTCCGGCACAGCCCACACTCCCTGGCCCAGCGAGAGTGCGCCGGCCTTGCGCAGCTCACGCCAGACTGCCACCCGGTGCCGCGAAGGGCCGGCGGGCAGCCTGATGACGAGGACAATCCACCGTATCCCTGCTCCATCGCTCGTCACGCTGCCGAATGTAGCAGGCGTTACAACGCGCTGGCTGTGCGTGGATACTGGATCAACCCGATCGTCGCCCTCGTCGACACCACTGTCGCGGCCGGCGGCGGTGGCGGCGAGCACGGCCGGTGCCGCCCGTCCCACCGCGTGATGGACGCGGGGTGTCCTGGCGATACAGAGTCGCCTCGATGTCCGCACAATGGATGACGAGAGAGCGTCGCTGTGTCCGGGCGTCCCGTGGCCGGGCTCAGGCATTGTGGCCCTCGGGCGGAAGGGGTAGTCGGTGCCATCAGATCGGCCGGGGGGCGAGAAGGCTCCGGGCCCGTTCTGGTCCGAGCCGGGGCCGATGCTGGAACGCGTGCCCGTTGCGGTCCTCGGCATCGACGAGGACGACCGGATCTGCTACTGGGGGCCCGGCGCGCAGGACCTCTTCGGGCACGACCCCGCGGCGGTGCTGTCCAAACCCCTCGGCGTCCTCCTTTCAGAACCGCCACAGGGTGCCGCTGACGCATCCATCCGGCTGGCGGAGCGGGGCCGCACCCTGGGGTACTGGCGCGGTCGGCTACGGGCCCGGCATCGGGACGGCGCGGCCTTCGACTGCGGTTTCCGGGTCTTTCCCATGACCGGGCCCGACGGGGCGTCCGTGGTCATGGCCCTGGCCAGCCGAAGTGACGCGCTCGACCGGGTGAAGACCAATCTGGCGTTCCTCGATTCCCTTTTCGAGACCTGCCCCATCGGCTTGGTCATGCTCGACGAGGGCCTGCGCTACGTCCACCTCAACCAGGCGCTCGCCGACATGGACGGACTCCCCATCGAGGAGCACCTCGGACGGCGCATGGAAGAAATCATGATCACGTCCGATGGAGGTGAGTACCAGCGGACACTGCGAGCAGTCGCCGAGCAGGGGCGGCCCGTGGTGGGCGCTCTGGTGGGCGTGCGCACACCAGGTCACCCGGACCGTGATCAGGTGCGGTCGGTGAGTTTCTTCCCGCTCAGCCAGGCGGTCGGCAGCCGGCCCGGACTGGGCGGGCTGATGGTCGACGTGACCGACCGGGAGGAGGCGATCATGGAGGTGACCGCGGGACGTCAGCGGCTGGCTCTGCTGAACCGGGCCGCGGCCTCGATCGGCACCACCCTGGACGTGGACGTCACCGCCCAGGAACTGGTTGACGCCGCGGTTCCCGACTTCTCCGACGCCTCCGTCGTGGAACTCGTGGAGTGGATGGACGAGTCCCTCGCGTTCGATCCGGATCTGCCGCTGTTCACCCGCCGGATCGCCTCCGGCACGATCCTGCCCCCACCCGCCACGGAACTCGTGAGCGGACTGGAAAGCGTGACCTACCCGCCCGGTTCCGCCATCCATCAGATGCTGCGAACGGGCCGCGTCGTCCCCGTCCTGGTGAACGACGAGTTCGTGACCCGGACCGTCATCGACCAGGCCCGCGCCCAGCTGCTGAGAGACAGCGGCCTGACCTGCCTCCTCATCGCCCCGCTCATCGCCCGCGGCACGGTCCAGGGCCTCGCCGTCTTCGGACGCTCCGCAGCCAGGCCCGTCTTCACCGACGAGGACCACGGCCTGGCCGGTGAGCTCGCCTCCCGCGCCGCGCTCTGCCTGGACAACGCCCGTCTCTACAGCCGGGTCCAGGACATCGCGCTCACCCTCCAGCGCGCGCTGCTCCCCAGCGCCCTGGCGACCAGCCCTTACGTGCAGGTTGCCCACCGCTACGTACCCGGCAGCCGCATCACCGAGGTGGGGGGCGACTGGTACGACGTGATCAACCTGTCCGGCGACCGGGTCGCCCTCGTCGTCGGTGACGTGATGGGACACGGGGTGCCGGCCGCCGCGGCCATGGGACGACTGCGCATCACGGCCAAGACGATTGCCCGGCACAGCCAGGAACCCGACGATCTGCTGGCCGAGCTCGATGCCTGTGCCCAGGAGGCGGGCATCGAGATGGCGACCTGCCTCTACATCCTCTACGACCCCGCCACCGGGCGCGCCCGCATCGCCAGCGCCGGCCACCCCCCGCCCCTGGTGCGCCACCCGGACGGCACGGTCGAGACGATCAGCGACGTCCTCGGCATCCCCCTCGGGGTTGGCGGTCACGCCTTCGGAACGATCGAGATCGACCTGCCCGAGGACGCCGTACTCGCCCTCTACACCGACGGCCTCATCGAGGCACGCGGCCGGGACATCGAAGCGGGCCTGGACGCATTGCGCGAGGAACTGCGCCGGGAATGCGACCAGTTGGAAGCGACGGCGGACCGCATTCTCTCAAGCCTGCTGCCGGATCCACCGAACGACGACACAGTGCTGGTCCTCGCCCGCGTCCGCCGTCGATCTGCCGGGCCGGGCGGAGCGGCGTAGGTTCCGCTCGTCCGACCGTCCCTACCGGCGCTCTGCCAGGCCTCACAGACATGATCCATAAGAGAGTTCCTGGTCCGGTCCTGTCCGGGGAAGCAAGGATTCCGGACAGCTTGGTGATCATTTGAGGCGCGGGCCCTTGGCTGGGCCGCGCGGTGCCCCTAGCGTCTGTCTGACCGCACTCATCAGGCACTTCTCAGGGGGAAGTATGTCCACCGCCTTGGCGCGCCCCGCGCCGCCCGCCCGTTCCGGATCCGCCGCCGCACTCGGCTGGATCCTGACCATCGGCCTCAACGTCGTTGCGCCGATCCTCACGTACAACGCGCTCGTCGACCACGGCTGGAGCGAGTTCTCGGCGCTGCTGGTCAGCGGCGCATGGCCCGTCCTCGACAGCGCCGTCCACGTGGCCTGGCGCCGCAAGCTAGACGAGTTCGCCGTCGTCACCCTGGTCTTCCTGGTGATCACGGCCGTGGTCTCGCTGGCCGGCACGCACTCCGCCCGCGCCCTGCTGATCAAGGACTCCGCCGTGACCGGGCTGTTCGGGCTGCTCTGCCTGGCCACCCTGCTCGCCTCGCGGCCGCTGATGTTCTACTTCGGCCGCAAGTTCGCCACCGATGGCACCCCGGAGAGCACCGCCTGGTGGAACGGCCTGTGGCAGTACGAGGGCTTCCGCCGGACCATGAACGTGATGACCACGGTCTGGGGCGTGGCGTACCTCGCCGAGGCGGGGGCGCGGATCGCGCTGGCGTACGCCCTGCCCACCAGCACCATGGTGGCGGTCAGCCCCGTCATGATCTACGGGGTGCTCGGCCTGCTGGGCGTGTGGACCGCCCTGTAC